>NZ_JBPQTQ010000044.1:0-39203 GCF_051386415.1 Streptomyces sp. URMC 129 | reverse complement strand
GCACGCAGGGGCGGTGGTGGGCGGGGGAACGCTCAGGCGCGGAGGCGGGTCGGTTTCGTGCCCCGGCCCCAGGACATGCCCCAGCCGTACAGGCGGTCGATCTCCGACTGGAAGCCGTAGACGTACTTCACCTCGCGCCGCGCCACCAGGCGCCCCTTGTGGTGCTCGATCAGCGCCACCGCGCACGAGCGCGCGTGCGGCGCCGGGTCGGTCAGGCCGATCTCCACGTTCTTGCCGTCGGCCGACACCAGCGTGACGACCACGTCCGCCCGGTCGAACGCCGGGATGCCGTCGTAGATGTAGACGAAGACCACCAGCCGCTTGAACTCCTCGGCGTGGTCCAGGTTCACGTACAGGTTCTCGCCCGAGCCGGTGCCGAAGCGGTCGTCGCCGCTGAGCTTGATGTACGGCGGGGAGTTGAAGTCCCCCTCCAGGCCGCCCAGGGACTGGACGACGCCCTTCGAGCCGTCCTTCAGCTCGTACAGGCACGCCAGGTCCAGGTCGATGCTCGCCACACCCAGCGAATGCCCCTGTATCTCGGCCGGCTTGAAGAGGTCCAGGGGCCGCCGCCACAGCGTCGACCACTGCGTCCGCGTCCCCCCGAAGTCCGCGCCGGTCCGCGTCCGCCAGGACAGCTCGATGCGCAGCGTGCCCGTCTCCGCGCCCTCACCCGTGAGCGGCGCCACCGCGTTCCGCTTGGTCAGCTCCACCGCGTACGTCGACGGTCCGCCCACCGTGTCGAACTTCTGCTTGGGCATGCCGCCGTGCCGCCAGTAATTCCACAGGGACACCATGGCCCGCCCCACCCCACTTCGTCGTCGGCTGTCCTGAACTCCCGCACACACGCGGCGGGACGGAACCGGTGACCGGCCCGTCCCCCCACGTAGGATTCCGCGTTCCGCGGCGGCTCACACTCCCGAGTGCACCGCCGCCTTCTCCGGCGGGGCGTCGCCGTTCGCCGCGTCGATCCGGTTGTGCCGGACCGACGACCAGAACGCCGCCGCGATCAGGCCCACGCCGACGAGGCCGGTGACGACCTCGGGCAGGTGCCAGCGGATGCTGATCAGCAGCATCACGGCCAGGGCGCCGATGGCGTAGTGCGCGCCGTGCTCCAGGTACCGGTAGTCCTCCAGGGTGCCCTGGCGGACGAGGTAGATGGTGAGCGACCGCACGTACATCGCGCCGATGCCGAGGCCGAGCGCCATCCAGAAGATGTCGTTGGTGATGGCGAACGCGCCGATGACGCCGTCGAAGGAGAACGACGCGTCCAGGACCTCCAGGTAGAGGAAGAGGAAGAACGCCGCCCGGCCCCCGACGCCGACCAGCGTCGGCTGCCGCCCGGCGCGGGCCGCGGCCTCCTCGGCCTCGTGGGCGCGCTCCTCGTCCTCCTCCAGCCGGTCCTCGAAGAAGCCGGAGAGGCCGCCGACGATCAGGTACGTGAGCAGACCGGCGATGCCCGCGAGCAGCACGGTCTCGGTCTTGTCGGCGTGCAGGCCGCCGTGCTGGTACGCCTCGGGGGCGACGAAGGAGGCGGTCAGCAGCAGCCCGGCGAGCGCGACGCCGACGGAGAACGCGTCGATCTTGCCGAGCTTGGCCAGCGGACGCTCCAGCCAGCGCAGCCACATGATCTCCCGCTCCTCGAAGATGAACTCCAGGAAGATCATCAGCAGGAACATCCCGCCGAACGCGGCGATCGCGGGGTGCGCGTCGGTGACCAGGTGCTCGTAACGGTCCGGGTCGTCGACCGCGAGGTCCACCGCGTCGATCGGGCTGACGCCCGCGGTGAGCGAGACGATCAGGACGGGGAAGACCAGCCGCATGCCGAAGACGGCGATCAGGATGCCGATGGTCAGGAAGATCTTCTGCCAGAACTCGTTCATCCGCTTCAGGACACCCGCGTTGACCACCGCGTTGTCGAAGGAGAGCGAGATTTCGAGGACGGAGAGGATCGCCACCACGGCGAAGCCCTCCCATCCCCAGAGGATGAAGGCGGCGGCCAGGCCGACAATGGTGACGCCGAACGACCAGCCGAATGTTTTGAGGATCACAGGAATTCCAGTCTCCGCGCGAGTCCGCGCCAGGTGCAGGCAGACATGTCAGTCAGTGGCCGGTTCCGTGCCGTCGGCCTGGTGGACGATGCCGATGGGGGGGCGGGGTTCCCCGGGTGGGGAGCCCGGGATCACAGAGCCTGGAGCGCCGTGACGTAGTCGTTCAGGTCGCGGGCGTCGGGGAGGGCGTTGACGACCGTCCAGCGGATCACGCCCTCCTTGTCGATGATGAAGGTGCCGCGGACCGCGCAGCCCTTCTCCTCGTCGAAGACGCCGTAGGCGCGCGAGACGTCGCCGTGCGGCCAGAAGTCGGAGAGGAGCGGGTACTCCAGCCCCTCCTGCTCGCCGAAGACGCGCAGGGAGAACGGGGAGTCGTTGGAGACCGCGAGGAGCTGCACGTCGTCGTTGACGAACGTCGGCAGCTCGTCGCGCAGCGCGCACAGCTCTCCGGTGCAGACGCCGGTGAACGCGAACGGGTAGAAGAGCAGGACCACGTTCTTCGTGCCGCGGTAGTCCGCGAGCGAGACGGTCTGGCCGTGCTGGTTCCGCAAGCGGAACTCGGGGGCCTTGCTGCCGGGCTCAAGTGTCATGGGCGGGTAATCCGTTTCCCTGTCGGAGGTAAAGTTACGCCGCCCAGCCTACGATGCGGCCCCCGGCGGCCGACGAGCCCCCGGGGACCATGCCCGCGCGCGACCGCGCCAGCCCTACTTCTTCCCGGCCGCCTTCGGGGTCACGAGCCGGCTGCCCGACCAGTCCTTGCCCGCGCTGACGCTGCTGGTCTGCGCCAGGCCCGCGGTCTGCGCCGCCTCGCCGATCTCGCTCGGCTCGACGTAGCCGGCCCGGCCCGTCTTGGGCGTCAGCAGCCACACCGGCGCCCCGGGGTCGATCATCGTGGTGGCATCCACCAGCGCGTCGGTCAGATCGCCGTCTTCCTCGCGGAACCACAGCACCACCGCGTCGGCCACATCGTCATAGGTCTCGTCGACGAGCTCCTGGCCCGTGATGGCCTCGATTCCCTCGCGGAGTTCCTGCTCGGCGTCGTCGTCGTAGCCGAGCTCCTGGACCACCTGTCCGGGCTGGAAACCCAGCCGAGCGGCGGGATTGGTCCGCTCCTCCGCGTGGTCCGCGGTCGCGCTCACGGATAGCTCCTGTCCTGTGTCGGAAATACGGGGAGGCCGCGCGTGCGCGCGGCTTGGGCGTAGTCCACACGGGCGGGGCGGATCGCGCAAGTACCCGGCCGCCGAGCCTGCCCAAACGTTGACGTCTTGGCCCCCGACGGCCGCGTGATCTGCACCATAGTCCGCGAACGCCTGTTCGCCAGGCACGCCCGGCGCGCGGCGCGAGGGCATGGCGCTTTCCAGGGTGCGCGATGATCATGGATTCCGGGTTACCGATCAGTAGAGATGACGTTTCGCGTTCAGCGGTGGACCATGGAGGCGGCGCGACACATGCAGAGCAGACAACTCATACAGTGAAGGAACAGCGTGGCTTCCGGATCAGATCGCAACCCGATCATCATTGGCGGCCTTCCCAGCCAGGTCCCGGACTTCGATCCTGAGGAGACTCAGGAATGGCTCGATTCGCTCGATGCCGCCATCGACGAGCGAGGCCGGGCCCGGGCCCGCTATCTCATGCTCCGCCTGATCGAGCGCGCCCGTGAGAAGCGGGTCGCCGTGCCCGAGATGCGCAGCACGGACTACGTCAACACGATCGCGACCAAGGACGAGCCGTTCTTCCCCGGCAACGAGGAGATCGAGCGCAAGATCCTCAACGCGACCCGCTGGAACGCGGCGGTGATGGTCTCGCGCGCCCAGCGCCCCGGCATCGGGGTGGGCGGCCACATCGCCACCTTCGGCTCCTCGGCCTCCCTCTACGACGTGGGGTTCAACCACTTCTTCCGCGGCAAGGACGGCGGCGAGAGCGGCGACCAGATCTACTTCCAGGGGCATGCCTCCCCGGGCATCTACGCCCGCGCCTACCTGCTGGACCGCCTCTCCGAGCAGAACCTGGACGCGTTCCGCCAGGAGCGGTCCAAGGCGCCGCACGGGCTCTCCAGCTACCCGCATCCGCGCATGATGCCGGACTTCTGGGAGTTCCCGACGGTCTCCATGGGCCTGGGCCCGATCAGCGCGATCTACCAGGCCCGGATGAACCGGTACATGCACGCCCGCGGCATCGCGGACACCTCGCGGTCGCACGTGTGGGCGTTCCTCGGCGACGGCGAGATGGACGAGCCCGAGTCGCTCGGCCAGCTGTCGATCGCGGCCCGCGAGGGCCTGGACAACCTGACGTTCGTCGTCAACTGCAACCTGCAGCGCCTCGACGGCCCGGTGCGCGGCAACGGCAAGATCATCCAGGAGCTGGAGTCGATCTTCCGCGGCGCCGGGTGGAACGTGATCAAGCTGATCTGGGACCGCAGCTGGGACCCGCTGCTGGCCCAGGACCGGGACGGAGTCCTGGTCAACAAGCTGAACACCACCCCGGACGGCCAGTTCCAGACGTACGCGACGGAGACCGGCGCGTACATCCGCAAGCACTTCTTCGGTGACGACCACCGCCTGCGCGCGATGGTCGAGAACATGACCGACGACCAGATCCTCCACCTGGGCCGGGGCGGTCACGACCACCGCAAGATCTACGCGGCGTACAAGGCGGCCCTGGAGCACCAGGGGCAGCCGACGGTGATCCTCGCCCAGACGATCAAGGGCTGGATGCTCGGGCCGAACTTCGAGGGCCGCAACGCGACCCACCAGATGAAGAAGCTCACCGTGGCCGACCTGAAGGGCTTCCGGGACCGGCTGAAGCTGCCGATCCCGGACAGCGCGCTGGAGTCCGGCGCCCCGCCGTACTACCACCCGGGTCCGGACTCGGAGGAGATCCAGTACATGCACGACCGCCGCAGCGCGCTCGGCGGCTATGTGCCGACCCGCGTGGTGCGGGCCAAGCCGCTGACGCTGCCGGGCGAGAAGGCGTACGCGGCGGTCAGGAAGGGCTCGGGGCAGCAGCAGGTCGCCACCACGATGGCGTTCGTGCGGCTGCTGAAGGACCTGATGCGGGACAAGGAGATCGGCAGGCGCTTCGTGCCGATCGCGCCGGACGAGTACCGCACGTTCGGCATGGACTCGCTCTTCCCCTCGGCCAAGATCTACAACCCGCTGGGGCAGACCTACGAGTCCGTGGACCGCGAGCTGCTGCTCTCGTACAAGGAGTCCCCGACCGGGCAGATGCTGCACGACGGCATCACCGAGGCGGGCTGCACGGCGTCGCTGATCGCCGCCGGGGCGGCGTACGCGACGCACGGCGAGCCGCTGATCCCGGTCTACGTCTTCTATTCGATGTTCGGGTTCCAGCGCACCGGCGACCAGTTCTGGCAGATGGGCGACCAGCTCGCGCGCGGTTTCGTGCTGGGCGCGACCGCCGGCCGCACGACGCTGACCGGCGAGGGCACGCAGCACGCCGACGGGCACTCGCAGCTCCTGGCCTCGACCAACCCGGCCTGTGTCGCCTACGACCCGGCGTTCGGGTTCGAGATCGCGCACATCGTGCGGGACGGGCTCCGCCGGATGTACGGGGACGCCCCGGAGGACGTCTTCTACTACCTCACCGTCTACAACGAGCCGATCGTCCAGCCGGCCGAGCCGGCGGACGTGGACGTCGAGGGCATCCTCAAGGGCCTGTACCGGTACCGGGAGGGCACGGCGGGCAGCATCCCGGCACAGATCCTGGCCTCCGGCGTGGCCGTGCCGTGGGCGATCGAGGCCCAGCGGATCCTGGCCGAGGAGTGGGGCGTGAAGGCGGACGTGTGGTCCGCCACCTCGTGGAACGAGCTGCGGCGCGAGGCCGTCGCGGTCGAGGAGCACAACCTGCTGCACCCGGAGGAGGAGCAGCGCGTCCCGTATGTGACGCGCAAACTCTCCGGCGCGCAGGGCCCGTTCGTGGCCGTTTCCGACTGGATGCGGTCCGTTCCCGACCAGATCGCGCGCTGGGTGCCGGGCACGTACCAGTCGCTGGGCGGTGACGGCTTCGGCTTCGCCGACACCCGGGGGGCGGCGCGCCGCTTCTTCCACATCGACGCGCAGTCCGTCGTGCTGGCCGTGCTCACCGAGCTGGCGCGCGAGGGCAAGGTCGACCGGTCGGTCCTCAAGCAGGCCGTCGACCGGTACCAGCTGCTCGACGTGACCGCGGCCGACCCGGGCCCGGCCGGCGGCGACGCCTGACCCCCGGCACCACCCGGCGGGCTCCCGGACGGCTTCGCTCCCGCGCCGTCCGGGGGCCCGCCGCCGTCCGGTCCGGGGGTCCGGCCGGACGCCCCGGCTCCTAGGATGCGGCCATGGTCCAGCACCCCGACACTCCCGAAACGGCCCAGGCCGCGGTGGCGGCCCTCGTTCCCGAGGCGGAGGCGGAGGGGACGCGGCTGCGCTGGGAGGAACGCACCCAGGGGCCGCTGCTGTGGCTCGCGGTGCTGTTCGGGCTGGCCTACGCCGTGCCCATCCTCCACCCCGACGGGCCGCGCGCGCTGCGGACCGCCTGCTCGGTGACGGAGTGGCTGGTGTGGGGCTGCTTCGCCCTCGACTACGGCGTCCGCGCGGCGCTGTCGCGCAGCCGCTGGCTCTTCGTACGGCGCCACCCGTTCGCGCTGCTCGCCGTGGTGCTGCCGATCCTCCAGCCGCTGCGGCTGATGCGGCTGGTGTCCGCCCTGCTGCTCGTCGGGCAGCGGGCCCGGATGGCGTCGCAGATCCAGGTGACGACCTATGTCGCGGGCTCCTGTTTCGGGCTGCTGCTGTTCGGCTCGCTGGCCGTGCTGGAGGTCGAGCGGGACAGCCCGACCTCCAACATCCACTCCATGGGCGACGCCCTGTGGTGGGCCTTCACCACGATGACCACCGTGGGGTACGGCGACACCACCCCGACGACTGGGCTGGGCCGGCTGCTGGCCGTGGGGCTGATGCTGTCGGGAATCGCCCTGCTCGGTGTGGTCACGGCCAACATCGCGGCCTGGTTCATCGCCCGCTTCGAGCGGGAGGACGACGAGACGGCGGCGCACACCCGGGCCATCGCGGAACTGACCGCCGAGGTGCGGTCCTTGCGCGCCCAGGTGGCGGAGCTGGCGGCCCGGGTGCCCGGGGCGGAGCGGGAGCGGTGAACGCCGGGCACCGGCCGGGCACCGCGTCGCCGCCCCGTCGCCACCTCCCGGGTGTCGCACGGGCATCAGGCGCGACGCCGTCGCCCTGAGCTGACGCGAACACACCCGTCCGAGGGAAGCCGTTTCGTCAGCCAGGGCCCTTACGATGACCCGCATGGGTGATGTGCTGGCCGGAATCCACTCCACGTGGGAGTTCGACACCGACTCCGTGCTCATCCGCTTCGAACGGGGGATACGCACACCGAAGCTTTTCCAGGTGCTCGGCGAGCGCCGCATCCCTTACGAGGCGCTGAGTTCGGTGGACCTCGCTCCGGGAACGCGCAAGGGCACGGTGGTCCTGCACGCCGTGCCGCGCCCCGGGGCCGATCCGCTGCTGGAGGCCGCGGCCGGGCAGCTCAGACAGGCCGCGGACCCGTACCGGCTGGTGCTCCCGGTGGAGCGCGAGACGCTCGCCGACTACTACGCCACCGAGCTGCGCTCGGCGCTGGGGCCGCGGGCGGACGAGGACGCCGACCAGTACCTGGTGGCGGCCCCGGCGGCGCCGCTGCAGTTCAAGGCATACGACGGGAAGGCGGCCTTCGACGGCAAGGTGGTCTCGTTCCGCTGGTTCTGGACCGGCGCCTCGTCGGCGAAGTGGAAGGCGGGCGACCAGTCGTTCCCGGTGAGCGAGCTGGCGGACGTCGAGTGGCGCTCGCCCGAGATCGCGGGCGGCCACCTGCGGCTGCGCCGCCGCGGCCCGGACGGCACGCCGCTGGACCACGACGGCCCGGCCGACCAGGACCCGGCGGCGGTGGTGTTCGGCCTCGGCTACGGCCTGGTCCACGAGTCGCTCCCGCTGGCCGCCTCGGTGCTGGAGGCGGTGCGCGCGGCGGAGCCGATCACCACCGGCCGGCTGGACGGGCCCCGCCGCCGGGGCAATCCGGCGGACATAGCCAACCGCATCCGGCATCTGGGCGAGCTGCACGCCTCGGGCCTGCTGACGGACGAGGAGTTCACGAAGAAGAAGACGGAGCTGCTGGCGGAGCTGTGAGCGGCGCGGGCCCCGCCGCGCGCTTCAGGCGCGGCAGGGCCCGCGGGCGCGACGGCCGCGGCGGGGGTTACTCCCGGCCCGCCGAGGTGAACGCCATGTCCGGGTAGCGGTCGCCCGCGACCTGGGCGGCGATCGGGTCGAGCGCGGCCAGCTCGTCCTGGGTCAGCTCGATCCGGGTGGCCGCCGTGTTCTCCTCAACCCGGCCGCGCTTGCGGGTGCCCGGGATCGGGATCACCGTCATCCCGCGCACCGCCGCCTGGGCGTGCACCCAGGCCAGCGCGATCTGCCCGAGCGTGGCGCCGCGCGCCTGCGCGACGCGGCGGACCGGCTCCAGCAGCGCGCGGTTGGCCTCGGCGTTGGAGCCGTTGTACCGGGGCTGGGTGCGGCGCCAGTCGTCGGCCGTCAGCTCGCTGCTGGCGTCGGTGAACGCGCCGGTCAGGAAGCCCCGGCCGAGCGGCGAGTACGGCACGAACGCGACGCCCAGCTCCTTGGCCGCCGGGACGGCGGTCCGCTCCACGTCCCGCGAGAACAGCGACCACTCGGACTGGACGGCGGCGATGGGGTGCACGGCGTGCGCGGCGCGCAGCTCGGGGCCGGTGACCTCGCTCAGGCCGAGCTGCTTGACCTTGCCCTCGGTGACGAGCTCGGCCATGGCGCCGACCGTGTCCTCGATCGGCACGGCCGGGTCGCGGCGGTGCATGTAGTAGAGGTCGATCACCTCCACGTCGAGCCGCCGCAGGCTGTTCTCGACGCACTCCCTGACGTAGGGCCGGTCGTTGCGGATGCCGCGCGCCATGGGGTCGGCGGGGTCGACGACGATGCCGAACTTGGTGGCGATGGTGACCTCGTCGCGGTGGGCGCGGAAGAACGGCGACAGGAACGTCTCGTTCTCGCCCACGCCGTACATGTCGGCCGTGTCGAACAGCGTGACGCCCAGTTCGAGGGCCCGCTCCAGCGTGGCGCGGGCCTCGGCGGCGTCGGTCGGTCCGTAGGCGAAGCTCATGCCCATGCAGCCGAGCCCCTGGACGCCGACCCGGGGGCCGCCGTTGCCGAGTGGGGCGGTGTCGATCGTGGTGTTGTCGCTCATGGGGGGTTCAGGGCCTTTCCGGAGCCCGGAGGGCGTCCGCGTAGAGGTCGATCTTGTAGTCGAGAACCGCCAGGGTGCCCTGGAGTTCGGCGATGCGTCCCAGCACGCTCTCCCGCGTGGCGCGCAGCAGCGCGCCGCGCTCGGCGACCGTGTGGTCGCCCTGCCGCACCAGGTCGGCGTAGCGGACCATGTCCGCGACCGCCATCCCGGTCAGCCGGAGCTTGTTGACGAAGGCCAGCCACTCCAGATCGCGGTTGGTGTACCGGCGCTGGCCGGTGTGCGAGCGATCGACGTGCGGCATGAGGCCGATCCGCTCGTACCAGCGCAGCGTGTGGGCGCTCAGCCCGGTGTGGGCGGCGACTTCGCTGATCGTGTAGCGGTCCTGTCCGTCGGGTCTCGGCTGGGGCTTGGCGGGCGCGCACTGGCCGACGGTCTCGTCAAGCCCTGGCCGCTCCTGCTGTGTCAGGGTCATACCTGCACGCTAAAGAGTTGGAGTGCACTCCAGGCAAGCGGTACCGGTGGTGAATTCGCCGACGGGCGCCGGTACGCGCGCCTCCGGCACGGCCCGCTCCCCACGGAGTCGGGGAACCCCGCGGGCAGTTGAGCCGAAGAGGCGGCCGGGCGCCCCTCCGCCGCTGGCTCGGCATGCGCGTGCCCGCACCCGCGCACGTCCTCCACCGGTACGCCAGGTGCCCGGTGCGCCGCCCGCGTTCCGGGCCGCCGCCGCCCGCCGCGCTACGCTCGGGACCATGCGAAGCCTGGAGTTGATCGACACCTGGCCCGTCCCCACGGCGGCGGCTGCCGTCGTCCTGCCCGACGGGCGCCGTTTCTCGCACGGCCCTGGCGGGCAGCCGTTCCGGCTCGCCTCCGTCACCAAGCCGCTCGCCGCGTACGCCGCGCTGATCGCGGTCGAGGAGGGCGCGATCGACCTGGACGAACCGGCCGGGCCGCCCGGCTCCACGGTCCGCCATCTGCTGGCGCACGCCTCGGGCCTGGCGTTCGACGAGCACCGCGTGATGGCCCCGCCCGGCACCCGACGGCTGTACTCCAACGCCGGGTTCGAGGTGCTGGGCGACCACATCGCCAAGGCGGCGGACATGCCGTTCGCGGAGTACCTGCGGCAGGCCGTGCTCGTGCCGCTCGGCATGACCGCCACCGACCTGCCCGGCTCCCCGGCCAAGGACGGCGTCTCGACGCTGGACGATCTCACCGCCTTCGCCGCCGAGTTGCTCGCGCCCCGGCTGCTGGCCCCCGAGACGCTCGCGGAGGCGACCACGGTCGCCTTCCCCGGACTGAGCGGGGTCCTGCCCGGCTTCGGCCACCAGAAGCCCAACGACTGGGGGCTCGGCTTCTCGATCCGCGCCCACAAGTCGCCGCACTGGACCGGCGCGACGTCCTCGCCCCGCACGTTCGGCCACTTCGGCCAGTCCGGCACGTTCCTGTGGGTGGACCCGGACGCGGCGGCGGCCTGCGTCGTCCTGACCGACCGCGCCTTCGGCCCCTGGGCCCAGACCTGGCCCCCCTTCACCGACGCGGTCCTCGCGGAACTGCGCGCCTAGCCCACAGGCCCGACCGCCCGGTCGCCCGCCTCACCGGCGCCCGGGTCCGGTGACCGCCTGGAGCAGGAAGGCCCACGCGCAGAGCGCGGGCAACTCGCCACCGTTGTCGATCGGCCAGGGTCGGGGGAACGCGTGCGCGCCGACGTACGCGTACGCCGTCTCGCCGGAGCCAACCAGGGCGATCGCACGCGTGCCGACGGCGAGCATCACCAGGGTGCCGCCGACGAGTTCGATGAGGGCCGCGTACCAGTAGGGCCAGTCGCCCACCCGGGACGGTGTCGGCCTGATCGGCCCGGCGGCCGGGCTGATCAGGCCGAAGAGGGCGCCGAATCCGTGGCAGGCGAAGAGCAGGCCGACCACGATGCGGAAGAGGGACAGCACATACGGACCGGCGGCCTCCAGCCGCTCGCCGAGCGGCGGGGGCGGACGCGGAGACGGGGTGGTGGAACGCGCCGCGGGCAGGGGAGACAGGGACGGCCTCTCCGGTCGGGTGCCCGGGCGGTTCCACCGTCCCCCGGCGCCCCCGCCACGCGTCGCACCGTCGGCGGCTCGTGCCGTCCTTTGCGGCGGTGGCCGCCCGGCCCGTCAGGCCGGTCGGCCGAGCTCCCAGACCAGCAGCTCCGTCTCGCCCTCCGACGCCCGGGCCGTCACCTCGCCCGCGTCCGTGAGCCGGGCCGCGTCGCCGGCCGTCAGGCGCTCCCCGGCCAGCGTCACCGCGCCGCGCACCACGTGCGCGTACACGCGCGGCGCCGCCGGGACCGCCGTGCGCTCGCCGGCCGCCAGCCGCCGCACGTGCAGCACCGCGGCGGTGCGCGGCAGGGCGTACGGGGTGCCGTCCGCGATCCCCCGCACCACCTCGTACTCCGGGGCGCCGCCGGGCCGGTCCGGCACCAGCCACATCTGCAGGAAGCGCAGCGGCGCCGCCCCCGCGTTGCGCTCCGCGTGCGTGGTGCCGGAACCGGCCGTCAGCCGCTGGACGTCTCCCCGGCCGATGACGGTGGTCCGCCCCTCGGCGTCCTCGTGGGTCAGCTCGCCCTCGACGACCCAGCTCACGATCTCCACATCGCGGTGCGGGTGCGCGGGGAAACCCACGCCGGGCGCCAGACGTTCCTCATTGCAGGCGGTCAGCGGGCCGAACCGCAGGTTGTCCGGATCGTAGAAGCCGCCGAAGGAGAACGCGTGCCGGGTGTCGATCCCCGCGGCCGGATCGCCGCCCCGGTAGCGCTCGCCGGACCGCAGAACACGAAGCATGCGCCCACCGTATCCACCTCGCCCCCACCCCCGGCGGGTATGACCGAGAGAGAAATGAGGCAGGCTGGTCCTCGTGTCCGATGCCGATGATGCAGCAGCGTCCGCTGGCGGGACCTCCGCCCAGAACGACGAGAACGACGAGCACGAGGAGAGCAACGCCGCGCACACCGCGACCGTGCGCCGCCTCGAACAGTCTTCCGGGAAACTGGCCGCCGCCGCGATCGCGCGGATGGACGAGCAGCTCTCCTGGTACCGCGCCATGCCCCCGGAGAACCGCTCGTGGATCGGCCTGGTCGCCCAGGCCGGCATCGCGGCCTTCACCGAGTGGTTCCGGCACCCGGACACCCCGCAGGCGATCAGCACCGACGTGTTCGGCACCGCCCCCCGCGAGCTGACCCGGGCCATCACCCTGCGGCAGACCGTCGAGATGGTCCGCACCACGATCGAGGTCATGGAGACGGCCGTCGACGAGCTGGCCGCCCCCGGCGGCGCCGCCGCGCTGCGCAACGCGCTGCTGATCTACGCCCGCGAGATCGCGTTCGCGACCGCACAGGTCTACGCCCAGGCCGCCGAGGCGCGCGGCGCCTGGGACGCGCGCCTGGAGTCGCTGGTGGTGAACGCGGTGGTCTCCGGCGAGGCCGACGAGAGCGACGTGTCGCGCGCCGCCGCGCTCGGCTGGAAGTCGCCGGAGCACGTCACGGTCGTGCTGGGCAACGCCCCGAACGGCGACAGCGAGCTGACCGTCGAGGCCATCCGCCGCGCGGCCCGGTACGCCAAGCTCCAGGTGCTCACCGGCGTCCTCGGCAAGCGCCTGGTGGTGATCGCGGGCGGCAGCGACGACCCGCTGCACGCGGCGAAGGGCCTGATCGGACCGTTCGCGTCGGGTCCCGTCGTGGCCGGTCCCGTGGTCGGTGACCTGCTCGCCGCGACCCGCTCCGCGCAGGCCGCGGCGGCCGGTCTGCGGGCGTGCGCCGCCTGGCCGGACGCCCCCCGCCCGGTGCTCGCGGACGACCTGCTGCCGGAGCGCGCGATGGCCGGCGACCCGGCCGCCCGGCGGCTCCTGGTGGAGGAGATCTATAAACCGCTCCGCGAGGCGGGCTCGGCGCTGCTGGAGACGCTGAGTGTCTATCTGGAGCAGGCGAGCAGTCTGGAGGGGGCGGCCCGGATGCTGTTTGTGCATCCCAACACCGTTCGCTATCGTCTGCGTCGTGTGACTGATGTCACCGGATGGCCCCCTTCCGATGTTCGCTCGGCCTTCACTCTGCGCATCGCGCTGATGCTCGGACGCCTGGAAGAAGAGGATCACCACACATAGCATTTTGTCGGGGATCCACAACTCCCTCGGCGGTTCTTAGTTCTCGCCACCACGGGCGGGGGCCCTGTTGCCGGGAGAGAGTGAGAGGGTGCTCGTACTCGTCGCTCCCGGCCAGGGTTCCCAGACTCCTGGCTTCCTCACCCCCTGGCTCGATCTCCCCGGCGTCTCGGACCGGCTCGCCGCCTGGTCGGAGGTCACCGGCCTCGACCTCGTCCACCTCGGGACGAAGGCCGACGCCGAGGAGATCCGGGACACGGCGGTGGCCCAGCCGCTGCTGGTCGCCGGCGCGCTGCTGTCCGCCGCGGCGCTGTTCGACGGCGCCGCCGCGGCGCCGCGCGACGCCGTGGGCGCGGTGGCGGGCCACAGCGTGGGCGAGCTGGCCGCCGCGGCGCTCGCCGGGACGCTGACCGAGCACGACGCCATGGCGCTGGTGCGCCGCCGCGCCGAGGCGATGGCCGAGGCCGCCGCGGTCACCGAGACCGGGATGTCCGCCGTCCTCGGCGGCGACCCGGCCGAGGTCGCCGCCCGCCTGGAGGCCCTGGGCCTGACCGCGGCGAACAACAACGGCGGCGGCCAGATCGTCGCCGCCGGCACGGCGGAGCAGCTCGCGGCGCTGGCCGCCGACAAGCCCGACAAGGCGCGCGTCATGCCACTGAAGGTGGCCGGCGCCTTCCACACCCACCACATGGCCCCGGCCGTGACGGCGATGGCCGAGGCCGCCGGACAGGTCGGCGTCGCGGACCCGGTCGTTCCTTTCGTGTCGAACGCGGACGGCGAGGTTGTCACCGGCGGACAGGAAATCGTGCGTCGTCTGGTCTCGCAGGTTTCGAACCCGGTCCGCTGGGATCTTTGCATGGAGAGGTTCCAACTCCTCGGTGCCACGGCCCTGATCGAGCTGTGCCCGGGCGGAACGCTCGCCGGCCTCGCCAAGCGCAATCTGCCGGGCGTGGCTCGGGTCGCCATCAAGACCCCGGATAACCTGGCCGAGGCCCGCCAGTTGATCGCCGAACGGGCCGCCGAAGCCGCCGAACAGGAGCACTGAACAGCATGCCCGCCACACTCAAGGCCAGCAGGGGCGCGCAGCACGCGCGGATCCTCGGCGTCGGTGGCTACCGGCCGACCCGCGTCGTCCCCAACGCGGAGATCCTCCGGCACATCGACTCCTCCGAGGAGTGGATCCGCTCCCGCTCGGGGATCGTGACCCGGCACTGGGCCGGCGAGGACGAGACCGTGGCCGAGATGGCGCTCGCCGCCGCCGGGAAGGCCATCGCCGACGCGGGGATCGCCGCCGAGCAGGTGGGCGCGGTGATCGTCTCCACCGTCTCGCACTTCGCGCAGACCCCGGCGATCGCCACCCTGATCGCGCACCGGCTCGGGGCGCAGCGGCCCGCCGCGTTCGACATCTCGGCCGGCTGCGCGGGCTTCGTCTACGGCCTGACACTGGCCAAGGGCCTGATCCTGGAGGGCAGCGCGACCTACGCGCTCGTCATCGGCGCCGAGCGGCTGTCGGACCTGACCGACAAGGAGGACCGCTCCACGGCGTTCCTCTTCGGCGACGGCGCCGGCGCGGTCGTGCTCGGGCCCTCCGAACAGCCGGCCATCGGTCCCACGGTCTGGGGTTCCGAGGGTGACAAGGCCGACGTCATCACCCAGACCGTGACCTGGGACCGCTACGGCCCCGGGGACAAGTTCCCCGCGCTCAGGCAGGAGGGCCAGACGGTCTTCCGCTGGGCGGTCTTCGAGATGGCCAGGGTGGCCCAGCAAGCCCTGGACGCCGCCGGGATCACGGCGGCGGACCTGGACGTCTTCATCCCGCACCAGGCCAACATGCGGATCATCGACTCGATGGTGAAGACGCTGAAGCTGCCGGAGCATGTCGCGGTCGCCCGCGACATCGAGACCACCGGCAACACATCGGCCGCCTCCATCCCGCTCGCCATGGAGCGGATGCTGGCGACCGGGCAGGCGAAGAGCGGCGACACCGCGCTCGTCATCGGCTTCGGGGCGGGTCTCGTGTACGCCGCGGCGGTCGTTACCCTGCCCTGAGCAAGTCCGTTCACCGAAACCCACCCACCCCACCCGCGGTACCCCACCGCAGTACATCAAAAGGAGCGCCGCAATGGCTGCCACCAGGGAAGAGATCATCGAGGGTCTCGCCGAGATCGTGAACGAGATCGCCGGCATCCCCAACGAAGAGGTGACAGTGGAGAAGTCGTTCACCGACGACCTGGACGTCGACTCGCTGTCCATGGTCGAGGTCGTCGTCGCCGCCGAGGAGCGCTTCGGCGTCAAGATCCCGGACGACGACGTCAAGGGCCTGAAGACCGTCGGCGACGCCGTCGGGTACATCCTGGAGCACCAGGGCTGAAACGTCCGGGCGTGACGGCCGGCGGCCGGGCGGCCGGCCGCACCTCGCATCGCACGCGCCTGTCGCCACCCGCGGAGTGGCAAAGCACGACCATCCCCGACTAGCGGAGTAAGAAATCCTGTGAACGCGACCAATCGAACGGTGGTTGTCACCGGTGTCGGCGCAACCACACCGCTGGGTGGCGACAGCGCATCGACCTGGGAGGGCCTCCTCGCCGGCCGGTCCGGTGTGCGACCGCTGACCGCGGACTGGGCGGCCGATCTGCCGGTCCGGTTCGCGGCCACCGTCGCCGTCGACCCCGCCGGGGTGCTGCCCAGGCCGCAGGCCCGTCGCCTGGACCGCACCGCCCAGCTGGCGCTGATCGCGTCCAAGGAGGCGTGGAGCGACGCGGGTTTCGCCGCGCGCGCGGGCGATGACGAGGCCGTGCGCCCCGACCGCCTCGGCGCGGTCATCGCGTCCGGCATCGGCGGCGTCACGACGCTGCTGAGCCAGTACGACGTGCTCAAGGAGCGGGGCGCGCGTCCCGTCTCCCCGCACACCGTCCCCATGCTGATGCCGAACAGCCCGGCGGCCAACGTCGGCCTGGAGTTCGGCGCACAGGCGGGCGTGCACACCCCCGTCAGCGCCTGCGCCTCGGGCGCCGAGGCGGTCGGCTACGGCGCGGAGATGATCCGCACCGGCCGGGCCGACGTGGTGATCGCCGGCGGCACGGAGGCGTGCGTCCACCCGCTGCCCATCGCGGCGTTCGCCAACATGATGGCGATGTCCAAGAACAACGACGAGCCGGAGCGCGCCTCCCGCCCGTACGACACGGCCCGCGACGGCTTCGTGCTCGGCGAGGGCGCGGGCGTGGTGGTGCTGGAGTCCGCCGAGCACGCGGCGCGGCGCGGCGCCCGCGTCTACTGCGAGCTGCTGGGCCAGGGGCTGTCCTCGGACGCGCACCACATCGCGCAGCCGGAGCCCTCCGGGCGCGGCATCGCGGCGGCCCTGCAGAACCTGATGGACGCCTCGGACCTCAAGCCCGCCCAGATCACCCACCTCAACGCGCACGCCACCTCGACCCCGCAGGGCGACATCGCGGAGATCAAGGCGCTGCGCAAGGTGCTGGGCGACGACGTCGACCACATCGCGGTCTCCGCGACGAAGTCCATGACCGGCCATCTCCTGGGCGGCGCGGGCGGCGTCGAGTCCGTCGCCACGGTGCTGGCGCTGCACCACCGGACGGCCCCGCCCACGATCAACGTGGACGAGCTGGACCCGGAGGTGGACGCCGACGTCGTCCGTGACACCCCGCGCGAGCTGCCGTCCGGCACGATCGCCGCGATCAACAACTCCTTCGGTTTCGGCGGCCACAACGTGGTGCTGGCGTTCCGCACGCTCTGAGAGCCCCGACGGCGAACGGGCCGCCCCGGCTTCCCGCCGGGGCGGCCCGTTCGTCGTTCCGCCGGATCCGCCGCCGTGTCAGGGGCAGCGCACGACCTGACCGGCCCAGGACAGGCCGCCGCCGAAGGCGAAGAGCAGCACCGGCGCCCCGGACGGGATCTCGCGCCGCTCGACGAGCTTGGCGAGGGCCAGCGGCACGGAGGCGGCCGAGGTGTTGCCGGAGCCGACGACGTCCTGTGCGACGACCGCCTGCGGCGCGTCGAGCTGGCGGACCAGGGACTCCACGATCCGCAGGTTCGCCTGGTGGGTGACGATCCCGCCCAGCTCGCGGGTGCCGACCCCGGCCCGCTCGCACGCCTCGCGGGCGAACGGCGCCAGCGCGGTGGTGGCCCAGCGGAAGACGGTCTGCCCGTCCTGGGAGAACCTGGGCTGCCACGCGTCCCGCAGCCGCACGGCGTCCCGCCGCGTCGGGTCCGAGCCCCACACCACCGGACCGATGCCGTCCCGCTCGCCCGGCCCGGAGGCGCTGACCACGGCGGCGCCCGCGCCGTCTCCGAGCAGCACGCAGGTGGAGCGGTCGGTCCAGTCGGTGACGTCGGACATCTTCTCGGCGCCGATGACCAGGGCGTGCCGGGCGGCCCCGGCGCGCACGGTGTGGTCGGCGGTGGCCAGGGCGGTGGTGAAGCCGGCGCAGCCGTTGTTGAGGTCGAACGTGACGGCGGCGGGGATGCCGAGCCGGCCGGCGACCCGGGCGGCGATGGACGGCACGCGGTCCCGCGCGCTGCAGGTGGCGACGATGACCTGGCCGATGTCGGCGGGGTCGACCCCGGCCGCCGCCACCGCCTTCCCGGCCGCCGCGGCGGCCAGGTCGGTGACCGACTCGTCGCGTGCGATGCGGCGGGCGGCGATGCCGGTCCGCTGCCTGATCCACTCGTCGCTGGTGTCGACCAGCTCGGCCAGGTCGTCGTTGGTCATCACGTGCTCGGGCTGGTGGTGCCCCAGGGCGGAGATGCGCGTCATGGAGGAAGAATAGCGACCGATCGGTCGGACTCTATAGTGGGGTGCATGAGTCCGCGACATTCCGCAGCCCAGGCCCGCAGCACGCGCGAGCGGATCATCGAGCGCTGCGTGGACGTCGCCTCCGTCGAGGGCCTGGAGGGGTTGACCATCGGCCGGCTCGCGGCGGACCTGGGCATCAGCAAGTCCGGTTTGCTGGGCCACTTCGGCACCAAGGAGGCGCTCCAGCTCGCCACCCTGGAGCGGGCGGCCGTCATCTTCGACCGCGAGGTGTGGCGGCCCGCTGCGGACGTGGCCCCCGGCCTGCCCCGGCTGCGGGCGGTGTGCGCGGCGTGGATCTCGTACCTGGTGCGCGGGGTGTTCCCCGGTGGCTGTCTCTTCGTCAGCTCGACCTTCGAGTACGACGGCCGCGGCGGTCCCGTCCGGGCGCTGCTGCGGCGCCAGTTCCGCGCCTGGCGGCGGCGGCTCGGCGCGGACGTCCGCGCGGCCGTGGCCGCCGGGGGGCTGCCCGCGGACACCGACGCCGAGCAACTCGTCTTCGAGCTGCTCGGCGTGATGATGAGCCTGAATCACACGATCCAGCTACACGGCGACACGGCCGCCGCCACCCGTGCGGTGCGCGCGGTCGACCGGCTGCTGACCGTTCAACTCCCGGCCCCCGCCGGGTCGTCGGCGGCGCGGGGGGCCGGTCCCGGGCGTCCGGGAGCCGCGCCTCACACCACCTGGTGAAGCCAGCGGACCGGCGCGCCCTCCCCCGCGTACCGGAACGGCTCCAGCTCGTCGTCCCAGGGCTTGCCGAGCAGCTTGGTGATCTCGGCGTGCAGGTCGCTCTCGCCGCGCGCGGCGCGGGCGGCGGCGGCCCGCAGCCGGTCCTCCGGGATCATGATGTCGCCGTGGATCCCGGTGACCGCGTGGTAGATGCCGAGCCGGGGCGTGCAGCTGAAACGCTCGCCCTCGGTGGCGGCGGACGGCTCGCAGGTGACCTCGAAGCGCAGCAGGTGCCAGCCGCGCAGCGCCGAGGCGAGCTTGGAGGCGGTGGCCGCCTCACCCTGCCAGGAGAGCTCCGCCCGCCACGTGCCGGGCGAGGCCGGCTGTCTGGTCCAGTCGAGACTGACACGGGCGCCGAGCACACCGGCCACGGCCCATTCGATGTGCGGACACAGGGCACGCGGGGCGGAGTGCACATACAGAACACCACGTGTCGTCATCGGGACCTCCACTCTCACACTCTGGTCAACCTTGCGCCCGTTGCGATCCTCAAGGCGCCCCCGTTGACCCCGAAACGCACACGAACAGTAAACACCATTACATACCTTTTACGACAAAGAGGACAGCCTGTGACGTCAGGTCATCTTTTAGTCTTGCTGAGGGCGCACGTCGGGCCCGCCCACTGCCGGAACCCAAGCTACCGCCCCGCTCCGTGACGACAAGGACACCGAGGAACCTGAATGCCGGTCAGCCGCCGCACCCTCGCCCTGCCGATCGCTGCCGTCGCCGCGCTGGCCGCGTGCACCTCCTCATCTACCACTACTTCGGAGCCGGATCGGACAGCCGGGGCGGTGCCGTCGGCAGAGGTCACCCCAGCGTGGGACACCAGCCCGGCGTCGATGGCCGCCATCGGCGACTCCATCACCCGCGCGTTTGACGCCTGTTCCCTCCTCTCCGACTGCCCCGAGGCGTCCTGGGCCACCGGCACCGACACCGAGGTGGACAGCCTGGCCCGGCAGTTACTGGGCGATCCGGAGACGATCGCGGACCGCACCTGGAACCTCGCGGAGACCGGCGCCACGGTGGCCGACATCCCGGCCCAGGCCCGGCAGGCCGTCGCCCACTCCCCCGAGCTGGTGACCGTGCTGATCGGCGCCAACGACGCCTGCGCCCAGGACGTCGCCTCGATGACGAGCGTGGCGGACTTCGAGGCGCACCTCCGCGCGGCGCTGGACCTCATCCGCGAGGAGCTGCCGGAGACCGAGGTGTACGTGTCGAGCGTGCCGGACCTGCTGCGCCTGTGGAGCGAGGGCAGCGACTCCACCATGGCCCGCGCGGTGTGGCAGCTCGCGGACATCTGCCCGTCGCTGCTCGCCGGAGCGGGCGACGACTCGGCCGCCGCGACCGAGCGGCGCGCGGCGGTGGACGAGCGGGTGCGGGAGTACAACGCGACGCTGGAGGCCGTCTGCGCCGAGGACCCGCTGTGCCGGTACGACGGCGGCGCGGTCTTCGCCTACGACTTCGGCTCGCGCCACCTGAGCGACTGGGACTGGTTCCACCCCAGCCGCGAGGGCCAGGCCGAGCTGGCCGCCCTGGCGTACGAGCGGATCACCGCGCCCACGCTCTGACCGCCGGGTGGCGTACGGTGGTGAGCGCCCCGGACCACGGTCGGCGCGGAACCACGGGTCGTCGGCGTCAGCGTCGGCGTCGGCGTCGGCGTGACGAGGGGATGGTCCGATGTCCTCCCGACGGCTCACCGCGGTCGGAATCCTGCTCGCCGGGGCCGTCCTGACCGGCGGCTGCGGCTCGTCCCTGCCGGACACGCCGCCCCGGCCGCCCGGCGCCGGGCTGTCCGGGGCTCCCGAGGACCCCGGGGTTCCCGGGGTTCCCGGGGAGCATTTCGCGGAGCTGGAGAGCGAGGGCGACGAGGAGCCGCCGTGCCCCACCGCGACCGCGTCGCGGGAGGAGACGGAGGCTCAGCCCCGCCCCTGCGCGTACGCCGTGCTCCCCGAGCCCGGCCCGTAGGGGTGGCGCGCTATCCGGTGAAGGCGGGCTGGGGCAGCCCCTGTCCCGCGTCCCGCAGGACCAGGACCGAGCCGGCCAGCGGCTCGACCGCCGGGTCGGTGCCGTTGGCGGCCGTGGTGACGAAGAGGTCGGTGAGGCCGGAGCCGCCGAACGCGCAGGCCGTGGGCCGGGACACCGGAAGCTCCACGGTGCGGTCGAGCTTCCCCTCCGGCGTGTAGCGGCGCACGGCGTGGCCGTCGAAGAACGCGACCCACACGCAGCCGTCCGCGTCCACGGTCAGCCCGTCCGGCGCGCCGGGCACGCCGTCGAGGTCGACCAGCGTCCTGCGGTCCACCGCTCCCCCGTCGTCCGTGACGGTGAAGACGTCCACGCGGTGGGTGGGGGTGTCGATGTAGTACATGGAGGTGCCGTCCGGGCTCCAGCCGAGGCCGTTGCTCACGGTGGCGTCGGGCACGACGGTCCGCGCGGTGCCGTCCGGGAAGACCCGGCTTAACGTTCCGCCGCCCGGCCGCTCGTCGTACCGCATGGTGCCCGCCCACAGTGTGCCGTCGGGGCCGACGGCGGCGTCGTTGCCCCGGCGGTCGGGAACGGTCTCGCGCCGCAGCCAGCGGAACGCGCCCTCCGCGTCGTACAGGCCGATGCCGTCCCTGAGGTTGACCACGAATCCCCCGGCCGCCCGCGGCTTGGCGGCTCCGACGTGCTGGATCGTCGCCAGGATGGCGCGCCGGCCCGTGGAGGTGTCGAGGAGATGCACCCGGGAGGACAGGATGTCGACCCAGATCAGCCGTCCCGCCTCCGCGTCCCAGGTCGGGCCCTCCCCGATCAGGGCCCGCTCCCGTACCGCGATCTCCAACCCGTGCGCCACGCTCTCCCCTTCTTCTCCGGCCCGGTCCCGGGCCGCCACGGGTCTCCCGTCGACCCGCGGTCTTTTCCATGGTCGTCAGCTCGTCCGGCGATGCCGACCCGGCGGCCGGACAGCCGCCGCGGGCATCGCGCACGGCCCGCGGCGAAGGTGAGGAAACCCGGCGTCAGGACGGGCACGTCCCCCTGGGCCGCCGGTCGCCCGACTCGTCGGTCGCGCTGTCGGCGTTCCCTGCCGGCACCCGCGCCGCTGAAACGTTCGGCATCCCGGCCGTGGCCGGGATGCCGAACACTACGCTAGTCAGCCCGCCGCACGGCAGGCAATGGCTGGGAGAACAGCGGCTGTCAGAGAGCGGCGCGGCCCTCGCTCTCCACGTCCGGTGCCGTGCCGTCCTGGTGGTGGTCGCCGACCGCGCGCAGCCTGCTGGTCACCGGCCCGGGCAGCCGGTCGCCCGCCCGCTCCGCGACCGCGCCCGCCGCCCAGGACGCCGCCTGCCGGCCCGACTGGGCCGCGGAGTCCACGGTGTTGCGGACGGCCGGGTTGCTCATCAGCTTCTCCGCCGTCGCGCGGAGCCGCTCGTACCGCTCGCGCCCGGCCCGCGCACCGAGTACGTAGCCCACCGCCACTCCGGAGATGAACATGAGCTTGCGCATGGGATGCTCCCCTTCTCGCTCTTTTTGTCGTTCTGCTGGCTCATAGCGCCGTCAGTAACCGGGTAGCCCGGATACTGATTTCGAAGCACCCCCTCACATGCGCTAATGTATGGCCCGCGGCTCGGTCACGCCCCCGGATGCGGGAAGCGGCCCCGGGCGGAGCGGTCCCCTGTAGCTCAATTGGCAGAGCAGCCGGCTGTTAACCGGCAGGTTACTGGTTCGAGTCCAGTCGGGGGAGCATCGGACGCGGCATCTGACGTCGAGAGCATGAGCAGCAGGCCCCTCCCCCTGACGGGGAGGGGCCTGCTGGTTCTCGGTCAGCTTCCGGTCCGGGACCGCCCCCGGCCACGCGCGACAGGTCGCGCCACCCCGCGGCAGCCGTCACCGCCGCGCGAACCGTCCTCCGGGCGTCAGCGACGACCGCGGCGACCGGGCCGAGCGCCGCGTCGACGGCGGGAGCCCCCCGGGGACGGTGACACACCCGCCAGGGCCACGGCGGCGGAGAAGTCCTCGCCGGAGGGGCGGAGGTCGTCCGTACCTCCGCGTTCCGTCCGCGCCGCTCGCCGGGCCGCCGAGGCGGTGCGCGGCGCAGGCCCCGGTGTCCTCCGGGGCGAACCGCGAGACGCGCGGCACCTCCGCCATCGGCCGGGTCAGCGCCGACGGGGCCGGAGGGAGCACGGCGTGGCCCATCGGGTAGGCCACCACCAGGTGCGTCACGGCTCCGCCGACACGCCGACGAACCGACGCGGCAGGCCAGTGCCGTGGACACCGCGTCCGGGCGGGGCGGCGAATCCGCCCCGGCCCGCGGCTCCCGGGGCTTCACACGCTGGTCCCGCCGCGCCGGCTGAACGAGTCCCTCCCGCCTGGTACGCGGCGATCAGGCCCCGGGCCTGCCCCTCCCCGGAGCCGCCCGACCCGCTTGTGCCGCCTCAGCGCCTGCCCGGCGCTTCGCCCCGGCACATCGGGTTGTCGTGCGGTCCACCCGGGGAGCATCACACGAAGGGCCCCGTCCGGGGCCCTTTCGTCCGTGCCGCGCATCTCTTCTCGAACACCGGGAACCGATCACCCCGTGCCGCAAGTCCCTGCCTGCGTACGACCGCCCCCGACCCGGGCGGCAGATCGTATGAGCAGCTATGCTGCGGCAGACGGCGCGCACAGGTGTGCGCGGCACGCCGTGACGGGGCGGTAGCTCAGCCGGTTAGAGCAACGGACTCATAATCCGTCGGCCGTGGGTTCGAGTCCCACCCGCCCCACCCAGCGCCTTCCTGGGCAGGCGCGCTCCGAGCCGCGGGCTCTCCGGCCGCTCCGCCCGTCCGTCGCGTGCCTGTCCGGTCGTGGGGTGAGCGGGACCGCGTGCGCGCGTCGCGGGGTGGCTCCTCCGGGGGGTGCGTGTGCGTGCCTGTCGCCGCCCCCGCGACGCCTGGCTCCGCGCCGCAGTTCGTCTTGATGTCCCCCGCGCACCCGGCCGGTGACGCGTCTCGCGTCGCGGGTTCTGTCCCCGGGACCCCTCCCGGAGGGTGCCGTCTATCGTCCCGCCGTCGCCTCCCGTGCGTCCCGGCGGTGCTCCGCCGCGGGGGCCGGGGAGGGGCATCCGGACGAGGAGGCAGGAAGGGCATGTCTGTGACGCGTAGCTCCGCACCCGGTTCCGCGCGGCGCCGTGGGCGGCTGCCGCTGGTGCTCGTCGCGCTCGCCGTGGTGCCGGTGGCGCTGCTGGTGCCGGGGGCGGCGCGGGCCGCCGGGGTGGAGGTCACCCCGGGCGCGGGTGCCGTCACCGCCAGCACCAGCGACGCGAACGTGCCGGCGAACGCCGTGGACGGCAGCCTCGGTACCCGGTGGTCGGGCAAGGGCGACGGTGCCTGGCTGCAGTTCGACCTCGGCTCGGCCGTGACCGTCAGCCAGGTGAAGCTCGCCGTGTACCAGGGCACCACCCGGCAGAACGTCTTCGAGCTGCAGTACTGGGACGGGTCGCGCTGGGTCACCGCGTACGACGGGAAGAGCAGCGGCAGCACGACGGGCCTGGAGACGTTCGCGTTGCCGGCCGTCCAGACCTCGAAGATCCGCTACCTGGGCCATGGTTACCTGGGCGAGGACGAGGTCGCGGGCGACTGGAACAGCCTCACCGAGGTCGAGATCTGGTCGGGCACCGGTAGCGGCGGTGGCGGTGGCGAGGTCCCGGCCGACGTGCTCGACCTGAGCGACTGGAAGGTGACGCTGCCCATCGGTGACGAGGAGGACCCGACCGAGATCTTCCAGCCCGAACTCGACGGCTACTCCCACGACCCCTTCTTCACGGTCACCGAGGCCGGTGACGCGGTGCGGTTCCGCGCGCCCGTCAACGGCGTCACCACCGGCGGCTCCGGCTATCCGCGGTCCGAACTGCGGGAGATGACCAGCGGCGGCGAGGACGAGATCGCCTGGTCCTCGACGTCCGGCACGCACACCATGACGGTCCGCGAGGCGTTCACCCACCTGCCCGAGGACAAGCCCCACCTCGTCGGCGCCCAGATCCACGGCGGCGACGACGACGTCACGGCGCTGCGCCTGGAGGGCTCGGAGCTCTGGATCACCGAGGGCGACACCACCCACCACCACCTGGTCACCGACGACTACGCGCTCGGCACGGTCGTCGAGCTCACGTACGTGGTGAGCGGCGGCGCGATCGAGGTGTACGTCAACGGCGAGCTGGAGACGACCCTCGACCACTCCGACTCCACCAACTACTTCAAGACCGGCGCGTACACCCAGGCAAACTGCGGCAACTCCTCCCCGTGCGACGACGACAACTACGGCGAGGTGGAGATCCACGCGCTGGACGTCACGCATGACGAGAACGAATAGGCGCGCGGGGGGAGTTGTGGGGGAACGGAACGGGCTCAGGGCGCGGTTCCTCGCCAACAGGGAGAAGGTCCGCTCATGGTTCGCCGGCTGGGAGTGCCCGGAGATCGAGTGGCCGGAGTTCCGCGAGGTCCCGCTCCCCTGGGTGGTGGCGCGAGGGGAGGAACAGCGGTGGCTGGAGCACCATGCCCCGTTCATGGACACCTACCTGTGGCTTCTTCAGGCCCGGTCCCCCCAGCGGGGCATCAGCCAGGTCCGGGCCTCCTGGTCGTTCGGCGCGGGGCACGCGTTCGACCGTCTGGAGATCGGGTTCAGGAGCTGGGCCGACCCGGACTACCTGGCCGAGAAGCTGGCACTGGGAGCGCACGCGGCGGCCCTCAGGGGCTGGCGGGAAGAAGACGTGCGTGAGCTGCACGCCTGGCTGTTCCAGGGGCTCGACAGCCGTCCGATGGGCGACGGGGTGCGGGGGCAGAAACGCATCGGGTTCGTCCTGTGCCACCTCGTGCGCGCGCCGGTGAGCCGGACCGAGATCGCCGCACGCCTGCGCGTGACGCTGACGGACACCGCTCTCGACGGCTCGCCGCTGGACGCGGAGGGCAGGACGCTGCCCGGGTGACCGGCGCGCCCGCCGGTCGGCAGGTGGCCGCGCCCGCGCGGGCGGCGGCGCCGCACGGCCTCACCCGGCCTTCACGTATGAGGCCGCCGGGTGGAGACGCAGCGTAAGGGGCTCCGTACTGTCCGCCGCACCCAGTAGGTTCGGTTCACGCGCGCGGCGGGGTGGCCGGCGCGTTCTGGGCTCGGGTGAGGGGGAACCTTGCGTTCCGGAGACGAGTTCGCCGGCCGGTACGTCCTGCGGGAGGTCATCGGCACCGGGCGGAGCGGGAATGTGTGGCTGGCCCACGACACGGTGCTGGGGCAGGACGTGGCGCTGAAACCGGCACGGATCGCGGGCGACCGCGACACCGCGGTGCGGCGGCTGCTGGGCGAGCCGCGCGCCGTGGCCAAGTTCCGCGACCACCCGTACGTCGTGACACTGTTCGACGTGGTGACCGTGCCGCCGGGCGGCGGCGCGGAGGAGACGTACTGGTTCGTCATGGAGCACGTGCCGGGCGGCGGCCTCGACGGCCGCCCGCCGGTCCCGCCCCGGCGGGCGGCCCGCATCGGCGCCGAGATCGCGGACGCGCTGGCGGCCCTGCACGCCGCGGGTATCGTCCACTGCGACGTCAAGCCCGCGAACGTCGGGCTCGGACGGCGTGGCACCGCGAAGCTGCTGGACTTCGGCGCCGCCTACCGGTTCGGCGGCACCGAGACCATCACGGCCAACGGCCCGTCCAGCTTCACCCCCGACTACGCCGCCCCGGAGCTGGTCCGGGGCAACGTTCCCGGGCCGGCCGCCGACGTGTTCGGCCTGGCCGCCACCCTCTACGCGCTGGTCACCGGCTCGCCGCCGCGCGGCGGCGAGCCGGGGCGGGACGACGATCCCGGGGCCGGAACGGAGGAGCCGGAGGAGGGCGACGCCGGGGAGGACCTGGAGCGGCTGCGGTACTGGGAGGCCGGGCAGGGCATCGTCGCGCTGGACGCCGACGCCGTGGGGCCCCTGTACCCCGTGCTGTGCGCCATGCTCCAGCGCGATCCGCGGAAACGCCCCGACGCCGCCGAGGCCGGGCGGCTGCTCGCGGCGATCGCCGAACCCCATCCGGAACCCCATGGATCCGGCTCCGGGTCCGGCTCCGGCTCCGGGGAACGCGCACGGCGCCGGCCGCCGCTCGCCGTCGCCGTGGGGGCCGGCGCCGGTCTGCTGGCCGTGGCCCTCGTCGTCGCGGTCGTCCTCGCGTTCCTCGGTGACGGCGGTGCCGGGCAGGGCGAGGTGGACGCCGCGGACGGCGAACCGCTGTCCCTGGTCGGTGATCCGCGGACCGCCGACCTCTGCGCCCTGGCCGACCCCGCCCCCCTCGGCGTGTTCGGGAACGCCGAACCGGACCCGGAATACGGGAACTTCGACCGGTGCGACGTGCTCGTCCGGATCGACGACGAGACGCGTATCGACGTGGAGGTCCGCCTCGAACCCGGCGTGCCGCCCGAATCGGCGCAACCCGCCAGGACCGTCGGGGACATCGGCGTCCTGGAGGGGCCGCAGGAGAGCGGCGAATGCCGGCGGCTGCTGTCGCCGCCCGGCGACGACGGCGACGGCCTCCTCGTCGCCGTCCGCGTCACCATGGGGGAAGGCTCGGTGGACGGCGGCACCGCGACGTTGTGCCATGTCGCGGACGTGGCCGCCCAGAGCGCGGCCGGGGTGCTGGACCAGGGCCCGATCCCCCGCCGTTCCCCGGCCTACCCGGACACCTCGCTGGCCTGGGTGGACGCCTGCGCCCTGCTCGACGCCCAGGCCCTGTCCGCCGTGCCCGGCCTGGCGGGCGACGAGCCGGAGGTCGGCGTCGCGAACTGGGACTGCGAGTGGTCCAGCGACGTGGACGGCCTGGAGGCCGAGGTGGGCTTCCACCGCGACCAGCCCCTGACGGACGCCGATCTCGCACGCGTCCGGCTCGGCGGCTACGACGCGTTCGTCGAGGAGGAGGGCAACGGCGAGGAGACCTGCACGGTCTTCGTGGAATACCGCGCGTACGGCGGCCGGGACACCCGCCCCGCCGTCGAGATGGTGCGCCTGTACGTCGGGGGGCGGCGGCCGATGGACGAGCTGTGCGCGATGGCCACCGACCTCGCCGCCTCCGCCGCCGCCCGGCTGCCCGCCCCCTGACGGCCGGGAGGGGTCCCGGGACCGGGCCGCACACTGGGTCCCACCCCCTGCCGACAGCCGACGAGCCGATGGAGAACGGTGATGAGCGCACTCCGCCCGCACAGCCTGGCCCGCCTCCACGAAGGTGACCGGCCGCGGCAGCCCGGCACCCTCCAGGCCCGCTCGCTGACCGGCGGCATCCAGGTGGTCCCGGAACCCGGCCGCGTCGTCCGCTTCGGCCGCGCCCCCCGGCCCGACACCCATCTGCAGGTCGGCGGCGACGACATCCGGGTCAGCCGCCGCCACGGCGAGCTGGTGTTCCGCGACCGGAGCTGGTGGCTGCGCAACACCGGACAGCAGCTCCTGCGCCTGCCGCAGGGCAGGCTCGTCCACGCCACCACCGAGCCGATCCCCCTCACCGTCGGGTACACCCCGGTGTTCGTGCGGGGCTCCGGCTACCGCGAGCACCTGGTCGAGCTGTACGTCACCGACTACGACGACCACGGCCCGGGCACCAGGGAGACGGCCCCCACCGTGCCGCCGCGGCGGTGGCCGCTCGACGACGACGAACGGCTGGTCCTCATCGTGCTCGGCCAGGAGTACCTGCGCTACACCCCGGAGCCGCGCCCGCTGGTCTACCGGCGGGCGGTGGCCCAGCTCCAGGCCCTGCGGCCCGAGTACGGCTGGACCAAGCGCAGGATCGAGGAACGCGTCACGGCCGTCCGCAGACGGCTGCACCAGAGCGGCCTGGTGCAGGGCAGACTGATGCGCGACGAGGACGACACCACGTGCGACGCCACCCTGATGCACAACCTGCTGCGGGAACTCGTCGACAGCACCACGCTCGTCCCCCCGGACCTCGCCGAGCTGGACCGCGACCTCGACGACGACTGAGCACCGGAGCCGCTCCCACCCGGTCCGGGCCCGGGAGGGGTCCCGGTGCCGGACGGATAGCGTCGCGGGGTCTGCTCCGGAGGTGGTGATGGTGTCGGTGCGCGGGTTCGCGCGGGGCGTGGTCGTGGCGGGGATCGCCGTGGCGTTGTCCGGATGTTCCGGAACCGCTCCGCCCGGGGACGGGGCCGCGCCGGAGTCCCCGGCCGCGCCGCCGTCCTCGGCGGGCGTGTACGCGTATCTCCGGGTCGAGTTCGGTGACGACTGGGCGGAGACGGCGAGCGAACTGGTCGTCATGGACGGCGCCGAGGAGATCGGCCGCAGCGAGCCCCTCTTCCTGGCCACCCGCCCGGTGTTCACCGCTGACGGCCGGTACGCGTTCACCATGCCGTCCCTCCTCGACGAGATCGTCGTGGTCTCGGCCGACAGCGGCGAGACCAGGTCCGTGCCGTGCGAGGGGTGCGGCGACCGGCAGGCCGACTGCGACTGTCAGTTCGTCGCGCCCATCGGTGGCAGCCGGATCGCCTGGCTGGACGGCGACCATCGTCTGGTGGTCACGGACCTCGCCGACGCGTCGCCCGCACCCAGGCAGACGGACATCACGCTGCGCACCGAGGACGGCTTCCTGGACGAGCGGGTGAGCCCGAGCCTGATCGCCGGTACCGACGGCGCCGCGCTCGCAGCGTATCCCCACGGCTCCCTGCCGGGCGACGACCTGATGCCGGCGTACCTGGTGACGCTCGACGGCGAGCCCCGCCGCCTGGAGACGGGCCGGCCGGACTCCATCGAGGAGGCCGCCTTCAGCCCCGACGGCACCCGGGTGGCGCTGACGGGCAGCCAGGAGTACGCCTGCGCCACGGTGACCGTGGTCGACGTCGCGTCCGGCAGGGGCGAGACGGCCCCGGTGAGCGCCGAGCCGGGCACCACGTGCGACGCGAAGGACGTGTACATCGACAGCCTGTGGTGGGACCGGGACGGCGGCCTGAACGTGACCTGCGAGGCCGACGACGAGAACGCCACGGCCGCGGACGGTCAGCGCCGGCTCGAAGGCGGTCGTTGGGTGGACGCCGGCACCGCTCCGGCCGGTGAGGTGCGCCGGCTGGACGACGGCACGGCGACGATCGAGGGCGACGGACCCGGGACCCTCGTCGTCGAGAGCGACGGCGAACGCGCCGAGATCGACACCGACGTCCGCTACGTGACCGCCGCGCCGTAGCCGGTGGCGGCCCGTGGCCCGTGCCGGTCGCCCGCCGGCCCGGGGGCCGCCGCCCGCCCGGCCGCTTCGGGCGGGGCGTCGGTGAGGCCCAGGCGGAGGTGCTCGACGTGGTACAGCGCCTGGTCGAGCAGGGCGGCGACGTGGCTGTCGTACAGGGCGTAGACGACGGAACGGCCCTGGCGGGTGCCGGTGACTAGGCCGAGGGTGCGCAGGACGCGGAGTTGGTGGGAGCAGGCGGACTGCTCCATGCCGACGGCGGCGGCGAGTTCGGTGGCGGCGCACGGCCCTTCGCGGAGCCGGGCCAGGATCAGCAGCCGCGAGGGGGTGGCGAGGGCCTGGAGCGTCTCGGCGACCTTCGGCGCGTTCCGCGCGGTCAGCCGGGTGCGCGGAACGGCGCTGTCGCGCTCGGGGGGGTTCGCTCCGTGGCCCATGACGTCATCCTACGGAAACGAACACATGAATGGCTGTTCAAGTGTTCCTGTAAGGTGACCGTGGTCCGCGTCCGCACCGCACCGCACCGCACCGGAGGCTTCCGCGATGACGTCCACCCTCACCGCCCCCGCGCCGCCGGGGCACCGGACGGCCGGTGCGCCGCCACGGCGGCGCACCCGGGCCCTGGCGCTGCCCGAGGCCCGCTGGGCGTGCGCCGCCCTGGCCCTGTTCCTGTGCGCGCTGCCGCTGAACCTGCTGGGCGCCCCCGCGTGGACCTGGGGCCCGCTGTTCGCCGCCGTGTACGTGACCGGCGGCTGGGAGCCGGGCTGGGAGGGCCTCAAGGCTCTGCGGGAGAAGACCCTCGACGTGGATCTGCTGATGGTCGTCGCCGCCCTCGGCGCCGCGACGATCGGTCAGGTGCTGGACGGGGCGCTGCTGATCGTCATCTTCGCCACCTCCGGCGCCCTGGAGGCCGTCGCCACCGCGCGCACCGCGGACTCGGTGCGCGGGCTGCTCGATCTCGCGCCGCGCACCGCGACCCGGCTGCTGCCCGGCGGCGGCGAGGAGGCCGTCCCGGCCGAGGACCTGGCGGTCGGGGACGTCATCCTGGTCCGCCCGGGGGAACGGGTCGGCGCCGACGGGGTGGTGCTGGCCGGGGAGAGCGAGGTGGACCAGGCGACCATCACCGGCGAGCCGCTGCCGGTGGCCAAGCAGGCGGGCGACGGGGTGTTCGCGGGGACCGTGAACGGCACCGGCGCCCTGCGGGTGCGGGTGGAGCGGGATCCGTCGGACTCGGTGATCGCCCGGATCGTGACGATGGTCGAGGAGGCCTCCACCACCAAGGCCCCGACCCAGCTCTTCATCGAGAGGATCGAGCAGCGCTACTCCATCGGCATGGTGGTCGCGACGCTGCTGGTCTTCGCCGTCCCGCTCGCGTTCGGTTCCGACCTCCGGCCGGCGCTGCTGCGCGCGATGACGTTCATGATCGTCGCCTCGCCGTGCGCGGTGGTGCTGTCCACGATGCCGCCGCTGCTGTCGGCCATCGCCAACGCGGGACGCCACGGCGTGCTGGCCAAGTCCGCCCTGGTCATGGAACGTCTCGGGCAGGTGGACACCGTGGCGCTGGACAAGACGGGCACCCTCACCGAGGGCACCCCGCGCGTCACCGACCTCCGCCCGCTGCCCGGCACCGGGCTGACCGAGGAGGCGCTGCTGGCGCTGGCGGCGTCGGCCGAGCACCCCAGTGAGCACCCGCTGGCGCGCGCCGTGGTCGACGCGGCCCGCGCACGCCGCCTCACCCTCACCGAGGCGGCCGGATTCACCTCCGCCCCCGGCCGGGGCGTGACGGCCACGGTCGACGGGCACACCGTGCGGGTCGGCTCCCCGGCCCGGCTGCTGCCCGCGGGCGCCGCCACCGTGCGCGCCGTGGTGCGGGAGCTGGAGGACGCCGGCCGGACCGCGGTCGTGGTGCTGCGCGACGGGACCCCGGCCGGGGTGCTGGGCATCGCCGACCGGCCGCGCCCGGACGCCGCCACCACGGTCGCCGCGCTCGCCGGGCTGACCGGACGCCCCCCGGCACTGCTGACCGGTGACAACGAGCGCGCCGCGCGGCACCTGGCCGCCGAGACCGGGATCACCGACGTCCGCGCCGGGCTCCTCCCGCAGGACAAGGTGACCGCCGTCCGGCAGTGGGAGGCGGAGGGCCGCACCGTGCTGGTCGTCGGTGACGGCGTCAACGACGCCCCCGCGCTGGCCGCCGCGCACTGCGGCATCGCGATGGGCCGAGCCGGTTCCGACCTCGCCCTGGAGACCGCCGACGCGGTCGTGGTCCGCGACGAACTCGCCGCCGTTCCCGCCGTCGTCGCGCTGTCCCGGACAGCGCGGCGCCTGGTCGTCCAGAACCTGGTCATCGCGGGCGTGTTCATCGCCGTCCTGGTGGCCTGGGACCTCATCGGGACCCTGCCGCTGCCGCTCGGTGTCGCCGGACACGAGGGCTCCACCGTCATCGTCGGCCTCAACGGCCTGCGTCTGCTGCGGGAATCCGCCTGGCGCGCCCCCCGGCCCGGGGACACCGCCACCGCCTGACCGCCGCGCCGCCGGGCGCTGCCGCGCGCGCACCGGGCGCCGCCGCCGCCCGGTGCGCCCGTCTTCGGGGCCCGCGTCCGGGTTTCGGCCGAAGCGCCCTCGACACAGTGTGGGCACGCGACCGCTACGAGTGTGGCGAGCGGAAAGAAAACCGGTCGGGGTTTGAAGGAGGCCACGCCGCCTCGCTATGGTCGGGCGTCGAACCTTCGCGCGGCAGTCCACCCATCCGGGGTGGCCGTGAGGTACCGCCGGTTCCGTGGCAGTCCGGGCGGAGCGGCGGCCGAGGAAAAAGGAGTTCGCTCCCGTGGCGTCCCACCGTCGTCCCAAGTCGCCGAGCAGGGCCCGTGTGACCATCTTCGGTGCCACCGCAGCCGCCACCGTCGCGCTCACCTCGCAGTCCGCCCAGGCCGATCCCGACCCCACCGTCGACGAGGTCCGGGAAGAGGTGGACCGGCTCTACGAGGAGGCGGAGGCGGTCACCGAGGAGTACAACGGCGCGCAGGAGCAGGCGGACCAACTCCAGGCCGAGGTCGAGGAGTTGCAGGAGTCGGCGGCGCGGGGCCAGGAGGAGCTGAACGAGCTGCGCGCGAGCGTGGGCGCGGTGGCGTCGGCGCAGTACCGCAACGGCGGCATCGACCCGTCGCTCCAGCTCTTCCTGTCGGCGGATCCGGACGCGTATCTGGACCAGGCGTCCACGCTGGACCAGGTGAGCGGCAAACAGGCGGAGACGCTGCGGCTGATCGAGGACCGGCAGCGCGGTCTGGACCAGCAGCGCCAGGAGGCCACCGACAAGCTGGCCGAGCTGGAGGAGTTGCGCGCCCGGCTCGACGAGCAGAAGGAAACGATCCAGGGCAAGCTCAACGAGGCCCAGTCGCTGCTGAACCAGCTCACCGCCGAGGAGCAGGCCAGGCTGGAGGCCGAGGAGGCGGCGGCGGCCGAACGGGCCGCCGAGGCGGCGCGCGCCGACCGGTCCGATGTCCGGGGCGACTTCGTGGACCTGCCCGGCTCCTCGCGCGGCGAGGCCGCGCTGAGCGCCGCCGCGAGCAAGCTCGGCTCCCCCTACGTCTGGGGCGCCACCGGCCCCAGCGCCTTCGACTGCTCGGGGCTCACCTCCTGGGCGTTCAGCCAGGCCGGGGTGTCGCTGCCCCGCACCTCCCAGGCCCAGGCCGGCGTCGGCACCCGGGTGGGCATGAACGAACTCGCCCCGGGCGACCTGGTGTTCTTCTACAGCGACCTGCACCACGTGGGCATCTACGCCGGTAACGGCCAGATCATCCACGCCCCGCGGCCCGGCTCCTCGGTGGAGTACCTCTCCATCAACGCCATGCCGTTCCAGTTCGGCACGCGCGTCGGCTGACCCGCCCGGCACCGGCTCCCGGGGCGCCGCCCCTCAGCCGTCCAGCGCCCGCACGAGGACGCCCAGCGAGCGCACCACGCCCGCCCGTTCGCCTTCGGGAATCGACGCGAGCAGTCGGCCGAAACGCTCCCGGCGCGCCGTCGCCAGCTCCCCCGCGGCCCGCTGCCCTGCGGGCGTGAGCCGCACCAGCACGCCCCGTCCGTCGGCGTGTGCCGAGGACCGCTCCACCCAACCGCGGGCGGCGAGCTGCCCGACCAGCCGGCTCACCGTGCTCTTCACCAGCCGCAGCCTGCGGGCCAGTTCGGCCTGCCGCAGCTCGCCCTCCCGGGCCAGCTCGGTCAGGGCGTGGGCCTCGGAGACCGGGACCGGCCGGCCACTCGGGGTCACCTCCGGCTGGTGCATCCCGAAGGCGCGGATGAAACTTCCCAGCGCCTCCTGGAACACGGCCGGGTCGTCGGCCACGCGATCCCTCGACATGGTTCGATCGTACAACCATTCACATCTGTTCCCGACTGCGGATCCGGTGCGCGCCGGGGCCGTCGCACCCGGCCGCGCTGCCGCCAAACCCCTTGGCAGCGCGGCAAGTTGAGTTCTCCGCGCGTTTACCGGGCGGCGTTTCCCGGTAGGGGAGAGTTCCCTTGTCCGATCCTTATCGGCGCGCTGCCCCGCTCCTACGCTCCACGGTGTCCAACTTCAGGAGAGCAGGAGAGTGGCCATGGAACGCCGTAACGTACTTCGTGCCGCCGCCATCGGAGCGGGTGCCGCCGCGTTTTCCGGGTCCCTGTGGCGGCAGGCCGCCGCATACCCGGCGCTGCCGGGGACCAGCCCCTACGGGGCGCTGCGGACCGCCGACGCCAACGGGATCATGCTGCCGTCCGGGTTCACCAGCAGAGTCATAGCCCGCTCCGGGCAGACCGTCCCGGGCACCGGTTACACCTGGCACCCGGCGCCCGACGGCGGCGCGTGCTTCGCGGACGGCACGGGGTGGATCTACGTGTCCAACGCCGAGGTGAGCAGCAGCAGCGGCGGCGGCGCCAGCGCGGTCAAGTTCAACAGCTCCGGCTCGGTCACCGGCGCCTACCGCATCCTGTCCGGCACCAACCGCAACTGCGCGGGCGGCTCCACCCCGTGGAACACCTGGCTGTCGTGCGAGGAGGTCGCCGGCGGTTACGTCTACGAGACCGACCCGTGGGGCGTGAAGGCGTCGGTGCGGCGTGCCTCGATGGGCCGGTTCAACCACGAGGCCGCGGCGGCCGACCCGGTGCGCAAGGTCATCTACCTGACCGAGGACGAGTCGGACGGCTGCTTCTACCGCTTCGTCCCCACGACGTGGGGCGACCTGTCGTCCGGGACGCTGCAGGTGCTGCGCGAGGTGTCGGGCACGCTGTCCTGGGTGAACGTGCCGGACCCCGACGGCAGCCCCACGCCGACCCGTGACCAGGTGTCCAACGCCAAGCTGTTCAACGGCGGCGAGGGCTGCTACTACCGCAACAACATCTGCTACTTCACGACCAAGGGCGACAACCGGGTGTGGGCGTACAACGCCTCCACCAACACCATCGCGGTCGTCTACGACGACAACGTCTCCGGCGCCCCGCTGACCGGCGTGGACAACATCACCGCCGCCTCCGTGGGCGACCTCTATGTGGCCGAGGACGGCGGCAACATGGAGATCTGCATCATCACCCCGGACGATGTCGTCGCCCCCTTCCTGCGGGTGACCGGTCAGTCCTCGTCCGAGATCACCGGCCCGGCGTTCAACCCGGCCGGCAACCGGATGTACTTCTCCTCCCAGCGCGGCACCTCCGGCTCCAGCAGCGGCGGCATCACGTACGAGATCACCGGCCCGTTCCGCACCTCCCTGTAAGGCAACGGGACTTCCTCTCTCGCCCCCCGCGACGCCCGCGGCGGCACGGCCGGTTCACTTCACGGCACCGGCCGTGACGCCGCGGGTCAGGGTGCGCTGGAAGAGCAGGAAGAAGACGATCATCGGGACGACGCCGAGCAGCGCGGCGGCGCTCAGCGCGGTCGGCTCACTGGTGTACTGGCCGCGCATCACGGCCAGCCCGAGGGGGACGGTCTGGTTGTCGTTGGAGATCAGCAGGACCAGTGGTGTGAGGAACTCGTTCCAGGACCAGACGAAGAAGAAGACGCACATCACGGAGAGCGTGGGCCAGCTCATCGGCAGGACGATGCGCCACAGCACGGTCCAGCGGCTCGCCCCGTCCAGGGACGCGGCCTCCAGCAACTCGCGGGGGAATCCGGCGTAGACGGAGGACAGCAGATAGGTGCCGAACGCGCTGTAGAGCACTCCGACCAGGATCGTGTAGCCGATCTTCGTGTCGTAGAGGCCCATTTCCTTGAACAGGTAATAGACGGGGTAGATCATGCCCTCCTGCGGCAGCACGTTGACCGCGAGGAAGAAGATCAGGAAGGCGTTGCGCCACCGGACGCGGCCGATGCCGATCGCGTAGGCGTTGAACAGGGCGATCACGACGGCGATCACGACGACGCCGAGGCTGATCTGGACGCTGTTGACCAGCTTCTGGGTGAAGTCGGTGCGTTCCCAGACCTCGCCGAGGATGTCCCAGTTGAACTCCTCGGGCCAGGAGAGCGGCCCGTTGGAGCGGAAGTCGGCCGAGGTCTTGAAGGAGTTGATCAGGATGATCGCGAACGGCGCGAGGAAGGCGAGCACGAACGCGCTCACGCCCGCGACGACGGCATAGGACAGCGGCGTTCTGCGGCCGGACTTCCGGGGTGCGGTGGTGGTCATGCGGGTCAGATCCCCCGGTCTTCGCTGTTCTGGCGGAAGAGGAATACGGCCGCGATGATCAGGACCATCACCGTCATCACGGTCGAGATGGCGGAGCCGTAGCCGACCTGCGCCTTCTCGAAGAAGTTCTGGTAGGCGAAGTAGGAGGGCACCAGCGTGGCGTCCCCCGGTCCGCCGCCGGTGAGCACGTAGATCTGCGCGAAGACCTTCAGCGCGGCGATGGTCGTGGTCACCAGCACCACATACAGCTCGGGGCGCAGCAGCGGGACCGTGATGCGCAGGAAGCGCTGCGGCCACGACGCGCCGTCGAGGTCGGCCGCCTCGTACAGCTCGGGGTCGATCCGCTGGAGACCGGCCAGGAACAGGACGAGGGGGTAGCCCAGTTGCATCCAGACCAGGACGGCGAGCACGCTCCACAGCGCCAGGTCGGGGTCGCCGAGCCAGTTCTCGGCCAGGCCGTCGAGGCCGACGGTCTCCAGGAGGTCGTTGACGGCGCCGTTGGGGGCGAGGATCCAGCCCCACATCAGGCCGGTGACGGCGACCGGGATGACCTGCGGCAGGTACAGGCCCGAACGCAGCCCGCTGACGAGGGCGTCACCGTGCCGCTTCCCGATGTAGTCGAAGAGCACGGCGGAGAGCAGCAGGCCGAGGGCCGTGGGCACCAGGGCCATGCCGACGATGATGAAGGCGATGTTCTTGAACGAGGCCCAGAAGGCGTCGTCCTCCATCAGCCGTGTGTAGTTGTCGAATCCGGTCCACTCGGCGCCGCCGATGCCCTGCCAGCGGGTGAAGCTGTACCCGATGGTCATGATCAGGGGGACCACCAGGAACAGCAGGCAGAGCACCATTCCCGGCGCCAGATAGATCCCGTAGCCCACCGACCGCGGGGATATGTTCCGCTTCACCATCACTCCTTGCGGCGAGGACGGCGGCCGGCGGGGTTTTCGGCCGCCGTCCTCGGTCTGTGTCGTCGCGTGCCCGTGCCCGTGCCGGTGCCCGGGATCGCTTCCTTGCTCGTGCCGGGGCCTCAGCCGAGGGACGAGGCGTATTCCTCGTACGGGGCGGCGAGTTCGTCCAGAACGTCGTCGGGTGAGGCGCCGTTCATCAGGTTCTGGACGGACGCGACGAAGGTGTCGTAGTAGCCGGGGACGGGCCAGTCCGGGTACAGCGCCAGGCCGTTGTTCTCCTGGAGTTCCTGGAAGCCGGTCACGACGCCGCGGGCCCGCTCGTCCTCGATCTCCTGGGCGTCCACCGAGACGGGGATGTTCCCCTCGTTGCCGATCAGGGCCTGGATTTCCGGCGACATGGTGATCTCGATGAAGTCGTAGGCCAGTTCCTTGTTCTGCGAGCGCTCGGGAACGACCCACAGGTTGCCGGCGGAGCCGAGGGTCATCTCGCTGCCCGGGTAGGGGACGGCGCCCCACGTGAAGTCCTGGATGTCGTTGACGAATCCGCCGTACCACCAGTTGCCGCCGACCAGGATGGGGTTCTCGCCGGAGACGAAGTTCTCGGTCATGTCGGTGCCGACGAGGCCGACGGACTCCCGGTCGAAGTAGCCGCGGTCCAGCCAGTCGGCGTAGGTCTCGGCGGCGTACGTCCACTGCTCGTCGTGGAAGTCGACGTCGCCCTCGAAGAACTGGTAATCGCGGACCCACTGTTCGTCGGCCTGGGAGAGGGCGAGCAGGTACAGCCAGTGCTCGGCCGGGTGGTCGTTGCCCGCGTTGGCGATCGGGGTGACTCCGGCGTCGACGAACTCCTGGAGGGCCGCCTCGAAGCTCGCCGCGTCCGTGGGGACCTCAATGCCGTACTCGTCGAACATGTCCTGGTTGTAGTACATCAGGACGTATTCGCCGTAGTTGGGAACGCCGTACCAGGTGTCACCGCCCATGTGGCCGTGCTCGTCGTAGCGGGCGGCGGCGGAGAGGTTCTCACCGATCAGGTCCGTCCAGCCGCGCTCCTGGGCGACCTGGGTCAGGTCCGTGAGGAGCCCCTGGGAGGAGAGCAGGCCGGCCGTGGCGTTGCCCTTGTTGTACTCCATGATGTCGGGCGCCTCGTCGGAGTTGAGGATCATGCCCGACGTCTGCTGGATCTGGTCGAACGTCTTCTGCTCGAACTCGACCGTCACGCCCGGGTGGGTGCGCTCGAACTCCTCGATCGCGGCGTCCCAGGCGACGCCGAGCGCGCCCTCCGGGTCCTCGTAGTGCCAGAGCCTGAGGGTCTGCCCGTCGCCGGACCCGGCGTCGGATCCGCCGCATCCGGTGGCGACCAGCGTCAGCGCCACGGCGACCGCGCTCAGCGCCAGACGGCCGGTTCTCCCTGTGTGTCTCATGGTTGTGCCTCTCTTCACTGCTCTGTGAAAGCCGCGCTCAGCTCAGGCGAGGCGGCGGCGGAGGACCCGGGCTTCCCAGGGGCCGAGGGTGGTGGGGTGGTG
>NZ_JBPQTQ010000043.1:0-41337 GCF_051386415.1 Streptomyces sp. URMC 129 | reverse complement strand
CGGACCTGGACGAGCTGATCGGCCTGTCGGACACGCTCCGCGTGATGTACCGGGGCCGGTTCGTCGCGGACGCCGACGCCCGGACCCCCGGCCCGGACGGACACCCCGGCCACCGGCCGACCGGACCTCGCAGGTCTCGCGACGGCCCGGCGGGCCGAACCACGCACCGCCCACGCGGTGGGGCGGGCGAAGCCGGGACCGCCAGGAGACCCCACAGTCCTGGGGAGGACCATGACGAACACCGGCTAGCCAGGACCACCAGGACGACCGCCCCCACGCACCGGCGAGAAGCGGACGCCCAGCGCTCCCGGACAGGAACGAGCCAGAGCCTCCCGACCCCGAACAGCCGGACAGCGAGCCGCGCGGGACCCGGGACGGCCCGGACGGGACGCCGATACCCGGACCTCCGGCCCGGACGGACACCCCGGCCACCGGCCGACCGGACGTCGCGGGTCTCGCGACGGCCCGGCGGGCCGAACCACGCACCACCCGCGCGGTGGGGCGGGCGAAGCCGGGACCGCCGGGAGACCGCCGCCCACCCACCGGCGAGAAGCGGACGCCCGGGGCTCCCGAATCCAGAGCCGCCCGCCCCCGAGGGGCCGGACGGGGCCCGCGACGGCCCGGCCGGGCGCCGGCCACCAGCCGGCCGGATGTCGTGGGTCTCGTGACGGGCCGGGGGCCGCGGCCCCGTGAGAGGCGGACGGCGGGGCGTCGGGGGCGGTCCTACGGGGTGTCGTTCACCGTGACCTCGCCGTCCACGATGCGGCGGGTCGCCTCTTCGATCTCGGGCTGGATGTCGTCGATGAAGCCGCCCGAGGTGGCGAGGGCGACGCCCTCCTCCGCGAGGGTGTACTCGTGGACGCCCGACGGGGACTCGCCGTTCACGACCGCCTCGATCAGGTCGTACACCGCCACGTCCACGCCCTTCACCATCGAGGTGAGGATCGAGTCCTGGAACTCGGCCAGGCCCGGCTGCTGGTACTGGTCGGAGTCGACGCCGATCGCCCAGGCGCCCTCGACCGCGGCGACCTCCTCGATCGAGCCCTGGCCGGAGGAACCGGCCGCGGTGTAGATCACGTCCACGCCGCGCTCCAGCATGCCGTTGGCCTGCTCGGCCGCGCGGGCCGGGTCGCTGAAGCCGCGGTCGTCGTCGCGGTACAGGTAGTTGACCTCGACCTCGACGTCCGGGTCGGTGTCCTCGACGCCCTGCACGAAGCCCGCCTCGAACTTCTGGATCAGCGGGTTCTGCACGCCGCCGATGAAGCCGACCTGGCCGGACTCGGTCTTCAGGGCCGCGGCGACACCGGCGAGGTATGAGCCCTCGTGCTCGGCGAAGACCATGCCGTAGACGTTGTCCCCCTCGGGCGCCGAGTCGACCACGCCGAACGTCGTGTCGGGGAAGTCCTGCGCGACCTCGGCGATGGCGTTGCCGTAGAGGAAGCCGACGCCGATCACCGGGTCGTAGCCCTCCTGGGCCAGGGAGGTCAGGCGCTGGATGCGGTCCGCGTCGGTCTCGCCGTTGCGGGCGGTCTGGTACTCGACGTGGACGCCGAGCTCCTCCTCGGCCTGGTCGCCGCCGCGCGCGGCCGCCTCGTTGAACGAGTGGTCGTTCCGGCCGCCGACGTCGAAGGCGATGCCGACGCCGTGCGAGGAGCCGTTGGTCTCGTTGTCGTTCTGATTCGATTCGGTGGAGCTCTCACCACACGCGGTGGCGGCGAGCGCGAGGGCCGCCGTGGCGGCGACCGTGGCGGCGAACCTGGATACGCGGCGCAAGAGGGCTATCCCTTCGGTCGAAAGCGCCTCTTACGGCGCTGTTGCGCAGATAGTAACGCGCGTAGAACGCGAGCGAACCCCACAGTTCGTCCTGTTATCAGATCGGTGTGGACGCAACCTGCACGCAACATCGGCACCAGCCGCACACGCCCGCGCGGCTCACCCCTCCAGCAGCGCCGCCTGGGTCAGCAGCTCCACGCCGACCGCGATCGCGCGCTCGTCCACGTCGAAGTCGCCCTGGTGGATGTCGCGCGGCGTCGCCGAGGGGTCGCCCGGCGGGCGGACCCCGAGCCGGGCCATGGCGCCGGGCACCTGCTGGAGGTACCACGAGAAGTCCTCGCCACCCAGGCTCTGCTCGGTGCCGGTCACCGCGTCCGCGCCGAACCGGGCCGTCATCGCCTCGGCGAGCAGCGCGGTCGAGGCGGCGTCGTTGACCACGGGCGGCACCCCCCGCACGTACTGGATCTCCGGCTTGGCCCGGTACATCGTCGCCACCTCGTCCACCGCGGCCAGCACCAGATCGGGCGCGGCGTGCCAGGCGTCCAGGTCCAGGCAGCGCATCGTGCCGGACAGCTCGGCGGTCTGCGGGATCACGTTGGGGGCGTGCCCGGTGGTCAGGCGGCCCCAGGTGACCGCCATCCCGGCGCGGGTGTCCACGCGGCGGGCGATCAGCGCCGGGACGTCGGTGGCGATCCTGGCGGCGGCCGTGACCAGGTCGGTCGTCAGGTGCGGGCGGGCGGTGTGGCCGCCGGGGCCGGCGAGCTTGACCTCGATGCGGTCGCAGGCGGAGGTGATCGCGCCGGTGCGCACCCCGATGCGCCCCGCGTCGAGGCGCGGGTCGCAGTGCAGGGCGAGGATGCGGGCGACGCCCTCCAGCACGCCGGACTCGATGGCGTCGGTCGCGCCGCCGGGCAGCACCTCCTCGGCGGGCTGGAAGACCAGCCGGACCGGGCGCGGCAGCAGGCCGCGCCCGGCCAGCCGGGCGAGCATGAGCCCGGCGCCGAGGACGACCGCGGTGTGCACGTCGTGGCCGCAGGCGTGGGCCCGGCCGGGAATGGTCGACCGGTACGGCACGGTCTTGGTGTCCGGGATGGGGAGCGCGTCGATGTCCGCGCGCAGCGCGAGGATCGGGCCGTCCACACCCGGGGACCGTACGTCGCACATGAGTCCGGTGCCGCTGTCGAGCACGCGGGGCGCCAGGCCGGCGCGCTCCAGGCGCTCCTTCAGGACGGCGGTGGTGCGGACTTCCTGGTTGCCCAGCTCGGGATGCATGTGCAGATCCCGGCGGAACGCGACGAGCTCGGCCCTCAGTGCCGCGTCGGGCGACGGGGACGGGGCGGGCTCCGGGGACGGCAGATCACTCACGTGATCGAGACTAGCCCCGAACAGGGGTCAACAGGGCGTTCCTCGGGGAAAGTTCATACTCCGAGACGACCTGGGACCCGCATGGGACCATATGTGACTGGGTATGACTGCTTGTTTCGGCCCCGGATGTGGCGTGCCTCACTCACTTCGGCGCACTCACCTCGGCCCACTCACCGTCGGCTCCTCACCGCGGCCCGCTCACTGCGGCGCGGCCGACCGCGGCGGCGCCAGGCCGTGTGCCCCGCGTGCCGTGCTGGTGACGGTGGCGAGGAAGCCGCTGGCGCGCTCGGTCACCCGCTCGGTGAACAGCGACTCGGCGACGTCGCAGACGACGACCTCCACGTCCGTGTCCGACAGCACGTGCGGCAGCGTGTGCACGACGGTGGAGGGGAAGCTGAGGATCTTCGACCCGATCGGGCCGCGCCGGGCCACCAGCTCCAGCGGCAGGTCCGGCCGTACTATCTCGACGCGCGCCTCCCGGCTGAGCCGGCGCAGCTTCTCGCCGCTCTCCTTGCGGTGCGCGAAGTACCGCGTTATGCCGTGCTCCCTGACGAGCGCGGCGACGGCGGCCGTGTAGCCGTCCTCGTGCAGTACGCCGGTCTCCACCAGCGAGGTGCCCACCAGGTCGGCGCCGCCGGTCAGCCGGGGCGGCCCGAAGCGGGACCTGGTCCAGGAGAACGAGTTGGCCGAGACCGTGATGCCCTCCATGGCCTGCACGGGCATGACGGTGAACACCTCGACCGACCGTCCGGCCGCCGGGGTGAGCCGCCGTACCGCGCGCCGCGCGACCGGCGCGAAGAGCATCGCGCGCGGCCCCCGGGCCTGCGGGCGGTGCCAGCGCACCAGCCGCTCGCCGCGCGCGAGCTGGGCGGTGAACTCCATGGTGGCGGTGCCGTCGTCCACGACCACGATGTCGCAGTCCCGGGCCATGGAGAGCAGCACCTGGAGGTAGTGGGAGAACGGGTCCCCGATCACCAGCCTCCTGGCCCGGCGCAGCGGCCCGGCCAGGGCGGCCAGCGCCCGCGACGGCGTCAGGGCGCCGCCGCGGGCCTCGCGCCACAGCACGCGGCAGCCGGAGTCCCGGGCCAGTTGCGCCATGCGGCGCAACTGGCCTCTGCTGGTGGGGTCATGGGGCGGGAGGATGACCACGGTGAAACCGCCGGGGCCGGTGGTGTGGGCCCACTCCAGTGTGTTGAGCAACTGGACCGGGCTTTCGGCGAACGCCAGCGTCTGCGCACACGCGTCATCGCTCATGCGTCTCCCGTCCCATTCCCTTCCGTGTCGGCTGCGGGTGGCGGCCTCAGACCGAGGCGGTCGCGGGCTCGGTGCTGTCCTGCTGGGCGACGACGCCCTTGACGCGGCGGAGCTTCTTCATCGGGCCCAGCTCGCTGTCGTAGACGCGCTTGACGCCGTCACCGAGGGACTCCTCGATGATGCGGATGTCGCGCACCAGCCGGGACAGGCCCTGCGGCTCGACCGAGGCGGCCTGGTCGGAGCCCCACATGGCGCGGTCGAGGGTGATGTGCCGCTCGATGAAGGTGGCGCCGAGGGCGACGGCGGCCAGCGTGGTCTGCAGGCCGGTCTCGTGGCCGGAGTACCCGATGGGCACGTTGGGGTACTCGGCCTGCAGCGTGTGGATCACCCGCAGGTTGAGCTCCTCGGCCTTGGCCGGGTAGGTGCTGGTGGCGTGGCAGAGCAGGATGTTCTCGCTGCCGAGCACCTCCACCGCGTGCCGGATCTGCTTGGGCGTCGACATGCCGGTCGACAGGATGACGGTGCGGCCGGTGGCGCGCAGGGCGCGCAGCAGCTCGTCGTCGGTGAGCGAGGCCGACGCGACCTTGTGGGCCGGCAGGTCGAACCGCTCCAGGAACGCGACGGCCTCGGTGTCCCAGGGCGAGGCGAACCAGTGGATCCCGCGCTTCTTGCAGTACTCGTCGATGGCCCGGTACTCGTCCTCGCCGAACTCGACGCGGTGCCGGTAGTCGATGTAGGTCATCCGGCCCCACGGGGTGTCGCGCTCGATGTCCCACTGGTCGCGCGGAGTGCAGATCTCCGGCGTCCGCTTCTGGAACTTCACCGCGTCGCAGCCGGCCTCGACAGCGGCGTCGATCAGCGCGAAGGCGTTCTCCAGATCGCCGTTGTGGTTGATGCCGATCTCACCGGTGATGTACACCGGGCGGCCCGGGCCCACGACACGGTCGCCGAAGTTACGAAGGCGGTTGCCTGGGGTCATGATGTGGTCAGTTCCTTTCCGAGGATCCACGAGGCGATCTCGCGGATCGCGCCTGCGCCACCGGGCGCGGAGGTGACCGCGCGAGCGGCGCCGCGTACGACGTCATGGGCGCTGGCGACGGCGACCGGCCATCCGACGAGGTCGAAGCACGGCAGGTCGTTGACGTCATTGCCCGCGTAGAGCACGCGCTCCGGCGCGATTCCCTGTTCCTCGCACCATTGCTTCAGGGCGAGGTCCTTCCGGTCGATGCCGTGCAGCACGGGGATGCGCAGTTTGCGCGCCCGCGCGGCGACGACCGGATTCTCCTCCGTGGACAGGATCAGCAGGGGCAGACCGGCACGCCGCAGCGCGGCGATGCCGAGCCCGTCGCCGCGGTGCACGGCCACGAGCTCCCGTCCGTCGGAGTCGACGAGCACACGGTCGTCCGTCTGCGTGCCGTCGAAGTCGAGCACGACCGCGTCGATGTCGGCGCGGGTCGGAAGGTGATCGGGGAAGGGCCCGGTGGAGGCGCTCTCCGTGCCGCCGTCGAAGAGCGGCGCGAGGGCGCGGGCGCGGGCGAGATCGTGCGGGTCGTCGATCTCCAGCACGCGCGCGGGGTCGGTGCGGATCAGCTCGGTCCGGCCGAAGAAGCGGTGCCGCTGCTCGCGGAAGCCGTCGGCGCGCATCGCGTAGGCGGCGCCGGTCTCCAGCAGGTCCTCCGGCCGGTCCTGGCGGCGCGGCCGGTACGCCTTGTCGTGGTTGACGCCGTGCCCGCCGGCGCCGGGGGCGTCGCGCCACAGGAAGCCGTGGAACGGGGCCACCGTCAGGGCGGTGTCGGCGCCGTCGAGGACGGCGGCGGTGACGCCGTCGATCTCCTCGCGGGTCAGGAACGGGCTGGTGCACTGGACGAGCAGCACGACGTCGACCGTCACGCCGTGCCGCCGCTCGTAGGCGTCCATGGCGTGCAGCACCGCGGCCTCGCTGGTGGCGGTGTCCCCGGCGATGTCGGTGGGGCGCTCGACGACCTCGGCGCCCGCGGCGTGCCCGGCGGCGGCGATCCCGGGGTCGTCGGTGGAGACGACGACGGAGGTCAGCAGGTGGGCGGCCCGGCAGGCCCGGACGGCACGGGCGACCAGAGGAGCGTCCCCGACGGGCGCGAGGTTCTTGGCGGGCACCCCCTTGGAGCCCCCGCGCGCGGGGATCACAGCCAGAACAGTGCTCATGGTCACGCCTTCACTCGCATGTGCTTGTCGATCGCTTCTTCACCACAAGGACGCACGCTTTCGGCCATACGTTGCGCACATCCGTTCACCGGCCGGCTCACAACTGCCCCCAGCGCCGGATCAGCGGCGCCACCCGCTGCACGCCCGCCCGGTAGGCGCCGCGCGCGGTGCGGCGCAGCAGCCGGCGGGAGGCGGCGCGCATGCCCGCCTCGGCCACGGGGGCCTGGGATCCGGCGACGGGCTCGCCCTTGATGTCGAGGCCGTGCCGGGCCAGGACGCCGGGCAGGTATCCGGGGGCGGTGCGGGCCGTGTAGTAGGGGGTCAGGGGCGGCAGCCCCTTCTCGCGCCGCGCTTCGAGCAGGCCGTCGAGCCGGCCGCGCGCCACGGCGAACGCCTGCTCGTGCGAGGTGGCAACGCCCTGGTCGGCCAGCCAGTCCGGGTCGGGCTCGGGCAGGTGGCCGGCGTCCAGCTCGTCCCAGGAGGCGAAGCAGCCGGAGCCGATGAAGTAGTGGTTGCCGAGGGCCTCGCGGACGCCGAGGTCGGTGAGGACCGCGGTCGGGATCGACCGGTGCAGCGATTCGAGGGCGGCGGTGGAGCTGACCGTGACCAGCAGGTCGGTCTCGTCCAGGACCTCGCCCATGTTGCCGTAGGCCAGGCGGAAGTTGGGCGGCTGCTCCTCCTTGGCGCGCTCGGCGAGGCGCTGGTAGGGCAGCTCCTCGATGTGCGTGGTGTGCTCGCTGGGCTTGCTGCGCAGCTTCAGCACGACCTCCCGCTCGGGGTGCCTGCGGGCGTGCTCCATGGCGCGCTCCAGCAGGTAGACCCGGTCCTTGCGGCTGTCGGGCACCGAGGGCTGGACGGCGAAGACCACCCGGTAGGGCCGCTCGCCGCGCTGGGCGGGGCCCGGGTCGTACGCGCGTCCGTCGAGGAACGGCAGGGCGCACTCGGTGACGGACGAGCTGTCGGCGCGGACGCCGTCGTACAGCATGCGGAAGCGGCGCGCGTCGAAGGGGCTGTTGGCCAGCACCATGTCCGCGCCGTGCCGCAACAGCAGCCCGTCGGGCAGCTTCTCGTACACGACGCCGACGTAGCCGGTGACGACGACGGGCCGGCGGTCGGCGGTGCGCCAGGCGCGGGCGAGCCCGTGCAGCATGGCCTGGATGGTGCCCCCCACGCAGGCCAGGATCAGGACGTCGATCGGGTCCTTGCCGCTGTCCCCGTGGGCGCGCTCGCCGAGGTCGGTGAGGAAGTCCACCGCGCTGACCTCGTGCAGGACGTCCGCCTCGGCCCCGATCTCCGCCAGCTGCCGCTCGGTCGGCGTGGCACGCCCCCACAGCAGATAGCCATGGACGGACGATTCCGGGGCGATCCGGCGCGCGGTCAGCGCGCCCCATTTCCAACGGGTATCGGAATCCGCCAGCACGGCCACACGGAGTGGGGTGGGGGATGAAACGGGCACGGATTCAACGCTAGGGAGCGGTATCGAGTGCCGGGCCAACTCAGTCACAACAACCAGTTAACAGCATGACACGTTAAAACCAACTCACCTCACGACGGCCGCCCGGAAGCCCCGGAACCACGGGCATTTCAGACAGGAATCCCCCGGTAGACACCCTTTGTTCATCTACCGGGGGATGCTGAAGGCGGACGGGCTCAGAAGGTCTCCGAGGGGACGTACGCCCCCCACACCTCACGCAGCGCGTTGCAGACCTCACCGACCGTGGCGCGCAGGCGCAGCGCCTCCTTCATCGGGTAGAGCACGTTCTCCGTGTCGCCGGCCGCGGCGGCGGCCAGCCGGGCGAGCGCCGCGTCCACCGCCTCCTGGTCCCGCTCGGCCCGCAGCCGCGCCAGCCGCTCGGCCTGCTGGGCCTCGATGGCCGGGTCCACCCGCAGCGGCTCGTACGGCTCCTCCTCGTCGAGCTGGAAGCGGTTGACGCCGACCACCACGCGGTCGCCGGCCTCCGTCTCCTGCGCCACGCGGTACGCGCTGCGCTCGATCTCGGACTTCTGGAAGCCCTGCTCGATCGCGTTCACCGCGCCGCCGCGGTCCTCGACCTGCCGCATCAGGTCCACTATCGCGGTCTCCAGGTCGTCGGTCATCGTCTCGATGACGTACGAGCCGGCGAACGGGTCGACGGTGGCCGTGACGTCCGTCTCGTACGCCAGGACCTGCTGCGTGCGCAGCGCCAGCCGGGCGGACTTGTCGGTCGGCAGCGCTATGGCCTCGTCGTAGGAGTTGGTGTGCAGCGACTGGGTGCCGCCGAGCACCGCGCCCAGGGCCTGGACGGCGACGCGCACCAGGTTCACCTCGGGCTGCTGCGCGGTGAGCTGCACGCCCGCGGTCTGGGTGTGGAAGCGCAGCATCATCGACTTGGGGTTCTTCGCGCCGAACTCGTCGCGCATCACGCGCGCCCAGATGCGCCGGGCCGCGCGGAACTTGGCGATCTCCTCCAGCAGCGTGGTCCTGGCCACGAAGAAGAACGACAGCCGGGGCGCGAAGTCGTCCACGTCCATTCCGGACGCGACGGCGGTGCGCACGTACTCGATGCCGTCCGCCAGCGTGAACGCGATCTCCTGCGCGGGCGTCGCGCCCGCCTCGGCCATGTGGTAGCCGGAGATCGAGATCGTGTTCCACTTCGGCAGCTCGGCCTTGCAGTACTTGAAGATGTCCGCGATCAGCCGCAGCGACGGCTTGGGCGGGAAGATGTACGTGCCGCGGGCGATGTACTCCTTCAGCACGTCGTTCTGGATGGTCCCGGTGAGCTGGTCCGGGCTCACGCCCTGCTCCTCGGCGACGAGCTGGTAGAGCAGGAGCAGCAGCGCGGCGGGCGCGTTGATCGTCATCGACGTGGACACCTTGCCCAGCGGGATGCCGTCGAAGAGGACCCGCATGTCGTCCACGGAGTCGATCGCCACGCCGACCTTGCCGACCTCGCCGTGCGCGATCGGCGCGTCCGAGTCGTGCCCCATCTGGGTGGGGAGGTCGAACGCGACGGACAGGCCCATGGTGCCGTTCGCGATGAGCTGCTTGTACCGGGCGTTGGACTCCACGGCCGTGCCGAAGCCCGCGTACTGCCGCATCGTCCACGGACGACCCGTGTACATCGACGGGTAGACGCCCCGGGTGTACGGATACTCGCCCGGCTGACCCAGCTTCTCCCGCGGGTCCCAGCCCTTGAGCGCCTCCGGACCGTACACCGGCTCGATGGGCTTTCCGGATTCGGACTCTCGCGCCATGGTTCTGCCTCCCGCGTCGTCGCGCCTGCCGCAACGGACTGTAGCGAGGAGCATCCGCCCGGTGGGAGAGGGCCGGGCTGGGAGAAGCGTCACAACCCGGGTGCGGGAACGCGGGCAGGACGGTGCGAGATGCGCGGGCGGGGCTAGGGGGAAAGCCACCCCGCCCGCGCCTGGGGCTCCCTGAGGTACGGGGGGGACCTCGGGAATGCCCCGCGGCCGATGACCAGTCGGCCTGACTCTTACTGCGCCGTAGCCCCGATTTCCGTTACAGCGCCCCGTCGTCCCACAGCTCGACCAGCTCGGCCAGCCGGCGCAGCCCGCGGTGGTTCGCGGTGCGCACCGCGCCGGGCCGGCAGCCCAGGAGCGTGGCGGCCCGTTTGGCGTCCAGGCCGAACATCGTGCGCAGCACCACGGCCTCCGCCTGCTCCTGCGGCAGCTTCGCGACCAGCGCGAACGCCTCCGAGGTGGACAGCGAGGCGATGGCCTCCTCCGCGGTGTCGGCCGGGGACGCCAGGTCGGTGAGCCCGGCCTCCTCGGTCCCGCACTCCCGGGGCCGGCGGCCACGCGCCCGCAGATGGTCCAGCGCCCGGTTCCGCGCGATCCTCGCCGTCCAGCCACGGAAACGGTCGGCGTCGCCACTGAATCTCCCCAGATCCCGCGATATGTGCAGCCACGCCTCGGCCGTGACGTCCTCGGCGTCCGGCTCGGCCACGATGGTGCGCACATACCCGAGCAGCCGCGGGTGAACGGCCCTGAACACCGTCCGGAACGCGGTCTCGTCCCCTTCCTGAGCCGCGTGCACCGCCGCGGTCAGGTCGATGTCTGCCCCCTGCACTCCCGGCCCCCCTTTGCGGCTCGCGCCGCATTCTTCCCAAGGCTGGTGACTGTGAGTCTCTGGCGTCTGAACGCTACGCGTTCTGAACGGCTGAGTCCATGGCGCATCCGGACGTATCCGCTCGGTAACAGAAACCCGTTCCACGGCGCTGTAGGGGATGCGGACGGCAGCTCCGTCAGGCTCCGTCCCGCGGCAGCCGGGGTCTCTCCTGTGGGGGGTGGCGGCCCCGGCTGCTCCGGCTCCCGCCCGGTCTACCCGGCGCTCGGCGCCACCTCGTCCGCGAGCGCGGTGAACGCCGCCCAGTCCCGTTCCGGGTCCGCCGGGTCCCACAGCTTCTGCGCCACCGCGCGCAGCGGCATCCGGATGCCCTCGGCCACCTCCGCCGTGGTCTGGGCGTCGGCCAGGTCGCACCAGACGGCCAGCCGCCCGCCCGGCACGTGCGCGGCGCCTGCGTACTCCTCGGGCACCGGCGCGGAGCCGCGCAGCACGTCGGGCGTCCACTCCTCGTAGATCCGCTCGCCGGTCGGGTAGGCGAAGTCGTTGGCCTCGCCCAGGACGTAGTAGAGGTACTCGGAGTTGAGGTTGATCAGCCGGTACCCGGCCTCCAGGTACTCCTCGGGCTCCCGGGCGCCGTACTCGCGGCCCGTCCAGTACGTGACCTCCCGTTCGGCGTCCGGGGCGACGACCCCGCCGCGGTGCATGCCGTCGTTCCACACCTGCGGGGTCCGGCCCAGCTCCCTGACGGTCTCGGCGCGGTCGTTGAGCCAGTCGGTGGCCAGGTCGCGGACCGTGGCGTCCGGCCCGAACCGCTCGCGCGCCGCCTCGGCCAGCCCGGGGTACGCGGCCTCGGGGTCGGCGCTGAACAGGGCCGCGTACTCGTCGCCGCCCAGGTGCCACAGGCGGCTGGGGAACAGTTCGTCGTACTCGCGCAGCAGGTCGTCGATCAGCTCGCCGGCCGCCGGGTCCGCGATGTCGATGGCGCCCTCGGTCACGCTGCCGTCGGCGCGCGTCAGGCGCAGCTCGGGGTGGGCGTCGAGGACGGCGTCGAGGTGGCCCGGCGAGTCGATCTCGGGGATGACGTCGATGTGCAGCGACGCGGCCAGCTCCACGATGCCCCGCACCTCGTCCTTGGTCAGGTGCGGGGCGGAGACGATCTCCGGATGGCTGTCGCTCGCCACCCGGAACGCCTGGTCGTCGCTGAGGTGGAGCTGGAGCTGGTTGAGCTTGAGGTCGGCCATCTCGCGCAGCCGGTCCTCGATCCACTCGGCCGGGAAGTGCTTGCGCGCGATGTCCAGCGACAGGCCGCGCTGCGGCCGGTCCGGACGGTCCTCGACGGTGCCCTGCGGCAGGCCGCCGCGCCCGTTGACCGCCTGTACCACCGTCCGGGTGCCGTAGAAGACGCCCGCGTCGGTCTCGGCGGTGACGGTGACCCGCTGGTCGTCGGTGACCAGCCGGTAGCCCTCGTCGCCGGTGTCCGCGCCGGGGTCGAGGACGAGCTCGACGTCCCCGGCGCGGGCGTCGCCGGAGGCGCGGGCGGCGTTCAGCTCGCCGGCCAGCCGGTCGGCCTCGTCGTCCAGCGGCCCGTCCGCGTCGGCGACCACGCGCGTGGTCGCGGCCGGTGCCCAGCCCGGCCCCGGCTCGGCGTCGAAGGAGCGGACGGAGGGGATGGTGGCCGGCTCCCCGGCGGGTCCGGTCGGCAGCGGCGAGGGGGCCGGGCTCGGGGCGGGCGACGACCCCGCCCCGGCCTCGCCGCCCGTCCGGCCGACGGCCGCGACCACCGCGGCCGCCGCGATGACGAGCAGGGCCGCGGCCAGGGCGATCACGCGCCACGGCACACCTCGCATGCCTTCGACGGTAACGGCCGCGGACAAGGCGGCAAGTCGGGGCAAACGGATGACGCGCATGCCTGATTGCTCACACCTCGAGGCCCCCGCGCTGAAGCGGCCGGGGCCCGTCGATACCATGTGCGCGGCCGGTGGACCGTACCCGGCCGGGCCAGACCGACATCCATCGCATCCGGGAGCTGCCGGCCGGCCCTCCTGAGACGCTTGTGAAGGGTTCTTCCGTGCCGGCAGGAACGTTGTACCGCGGCCGGGAAGGCATGTGGTCATGGGTGGCGCACCGCGTCACCGGTGTCACCGTTTTCTTCTTCCTGTTCGTCCATGTGCTGGACACCGCGCTGGTCCGTGTCTCGCCCGAGGCCTACGACGACACGATCGCGGTGTACAAGACACCGATCGTCGCCGTGATGGAGTACGGCCTCGTCGCCGCCGTCCTCTTCCACGCCCTCAACGGGCTGCGGGTGATCACGGTCGACTTCTGGGCCAAGGGCGCCCGATACCAGCGGCAGATGCTGTGGACCGTGGTCGGCCTGTGGGCCCTGACCATGGCCGGGGCGGCGTACCCGGTGCTGGGGCACGCCTTCCGTGAGCTGTTCGGGAGCTGATGATCATGGCCATCGAAACCACCGACCCCACCGACGCCGGTTACGGCCCCGGCCGCCCCGCGCCGGTCATCGAACCGCCCCGCGCCCGCACCGGCAGGTCCCCGCGCACCACCCGTACGAACTACGAGCTGTACGGCTGGGTGTTCATGCGGATGTCCGGCATCCTGCTCGTGGTGCTGGTGATCACCCACCTGCTGATCCAGCTCGTGCTGGACGGCGGCGTCAGCAAGGTCAGCTTCGCCTTCGTCGCGGGCCGCTGGGCCTCGCCGTTCTGGCAGGCGTGGGACCTGATCATGCTGTGGCTCGCCATGCTGCACGGCGGCAACGGCCTGCGGACGATCATCAACGACTACGCGGAGCGCGACACCACGCGCTTCTGGCTGAAGATGCTTCTGTACACGGCCACGGTCTTCACCGTGCTGCTGGGCACCCTGGTGATCTTCACCTTCGACCCGAACATCGGCTAGCGGCAGCGGGGCAGACGAGAATCCCATGCAGATCCACAAGTACGACACCGTCATCGTGGGCGCCGGCGGCGCCGGGATGCGCGCGGCCATCGAGGCCACCAAGCGCAGCCGCACCGCCGTGCTGACCAAGCTGTACCCCACCCGCTCCCACACCGGCGCCGCCCAGGGCGGCATGGCCGCGGCCCTGGCCAACGTCGAGGACGACAACTGGGAGTGGCACACCTTCGACACCGTCAAGGGCGGCGACTACCTGGTCGACCAGGACGCGGCCGAGATCCTGGCGAAGGAGGCCATCGACTCCGTCCTCGACCTGGAGAAGATGGGCCTGCCGTTCAACCGCACCCCCGAGGGCCGCATCGACCAGCGGCGCTTCGGCGGGCACAGCCGCAACCACGGCGAGGCGCCCGTGCGCCGCTCCTGCTACGCGGCCGACCGCACCGGGCACATGATCCTCCAGACGCTGTACCAGAACTGCGTCAAGGAGGGCGTGGAGTTCTACAACGAGTTCTACGTCCTGGACCTGCTGCTGAACGAGGTCGACGGCGTCAAGCGCACCGCCGGCGTGGTGGCGTACGAGCTGGCCACCGGTGAGCTGCACGTCTTCCAGGCCAAGGCCGTGGTCTTCGCCTCCGGCGGCAACGGCAAGTTCTACAAGGTGACCTCCAACGCCCACACCCTGACCGGCGACGGCCAGGCGGCGGCGTTCCGGCGCGGGCTGCCGCTGGAGGACATGGAGTTCTTCCAGTTCCACCCGACCGGCATCTGGAAGATGGGCATCCTGCTCACCGAGGGCGCGCGCGGCGAGGGCGGCATCCTGCGGAACAAGGACGGCGAGCGCTTCATGGAGAAGTACGCGCCCGTCATGAAGGACCTCGCCTCCCGCGACGTGGTCTCCCGCTCGATCTACACCGAGATCCGCGAGGGGCGCGGCTGCGGCCCCGACGGCGACCACGTCTACCTCGACCTGACGCACCTGCCGCCGGAGCAGCTCGACGCGAAGCTGCCGGACATCACCGAGTTCGCCCGCACCTACCTGGGCATCGAGCCGTACACCGACCCGATCCCGATCCAGCCGACCGCGCACTACGCGATGGGCGGCATCCCCACCAACGTGCGCGGCGAGGTGCTGGCCAACAACACCGACATCGTGCCCGGCCTGTACGCGGCCGGCGAGGTCGCCTGCGTCTCGGTGCACGGCGCCAACCGCCTCGGCACCAACTCGCTGCTGGACATCAACGTCTTCGGCCGCCGGGCCGGCATCGCCGCCGCCGAGTACGCGGCCACCGCCGACTACGTCGAACTGCCGCCGGAGCCGGAGAAGTTCGTGGCCACCGAGGTCGAGCGGATGCGGAACTCCACGGGCGAGGAGCGGGTCCCGATGATCCGCAAGGCGCTCCAGGAGACGATGGACAAGAACGCCATGGTCTTCCGCACCGAGCAGACGCTCAAGGAGGCCCTGGAGGACATCGCGGAGCTGCGCGCCCGCTACCGCAACGTGTCGGTCCAGGACAAGGGCAAGCGGTTCAACACCGACCTGCTGGAGGCCCTGGAGCTGGGCAACCTGCTGGACCTGGCCGAGGTGCTCGTCGTCTCCGCCCTGGCCCGCAACGAGTCGCGCGGCGGTCACTACCGCGAGGACTACCCGAACCGCGACGACGTCAACTTCATGCGGCACACCATGGCGTACCGCGAGGTGGACGCCGACGGCAACGAGTCGATCCGGCTGGACTACAAGCCGGTCGTCCAGACCCGCTACCAGCCGATGGAGCGTAAGTACTGATGGCTACCCCGACACTGGAGAAGACCGCCGGCGCCCCGGGCGCGGCGGCGGACGACTACCTGGTCACGGTCACCTTCCGGATCCGCCGGTTCAACCCGGAGGAGGCGCCCGAGGCGTTCTGGCAGGACTTCGAGATCAGGATCGATCCCAAGGAGCGCGTCCTGGACGCGCTGCACCAGATCAAGTGGGAGCTGGACGGTTCGCTGACGTTCCGGCGCAGTTGCGCCCACGGCATCTGCGGCTCGGACGCGATGCGGATCAACGGCAAGAACCGGCTGGCGTGCAAGACCCTGATCAAGGACATCGCCAGCCTGAAGAACGGCGTGGGCACCAAGCCGATCCTGGTCGAGCCGATAAAGGGTCTGACGGTCATGAAGGACCTGGTCGTCGACATGGAGCCGTTCTTCCAGGCGTACCGGGACGTGATGCCGTTCCTGATCACCAAGGGCAACGAGCCCACCCGCGAGCGGCTCCAGTCCGCCGCGGACCGGGAGCGTTTCGACGACACCACCAAGTGCATCCTGTGCGCGGCGTGCACCTCGTCCTGCCCGGTGTTCTGGAGCGACGGTCAGTACTTCGGCCCGGCGGCGATCGTCAACGCCCACCGCTTCATCTTCGACTCCCGCGACGAGGGCGGCGAGCAGCGGCTGGAGATCCTCAACGACCGTGACGGCGTGTGGCGTTGCCGCACGGTGTTCAACTGCACGGACGCCTGCCCGCGCGGCATCGAGGTGACGAAGGCCATCCAGGAGGTCAAGCAGGCCCTCATCACCCGCCGCTTCTAGGGGGCCTCATCCCGGCGCAGCACCAGCGTCACGAAGCCCAGCACGCCCCGGTAGCCCCGGAGCCATGCCGCCCGGTGGGCGGTGACGGTCTCCCGGGCCGCCGGGGCGTCCGGGTGTCCGGGGCGGTCCAGGGCCCACCGGGTGAGGGAGCCGGTCCAGCGCCACTCGTACGCGTCCCACTCGGCGAGCGAGGAGATGTGGCCGTGGACGGGCGCCCAGCCGGCGTCCACGACCCGGTCCACCGTGGTGGCCAGGTCCGCGTAGTCGTCGGGGTCCGCGTCGAGTTCGGCCAGCGCGGCCGGGGTCGGCCCGCGCTCCCAGAAGCCCTCCCCCACCACCGCGCAGCCGCCCGGCGCCAGATGGCGGCCGACGGCCGCCAGCGCGGGGAGCAGCCCGCCGAAGGCGTGCGTGGCGCCCACGCACAGCACGGCGTCGAACGGGTCGCCCGGCGCGTACTCCCCGGCGCTCGTCTGCCGCAGCTCCAGCCGTCCGGCGACGCCGAGCCGCTTGGCCGCCCCGGCCGCCGAGGCCAGCGTGTCGGCGGACAGGTCCACGCCGACCGCCCGCGCCGAGGGTCTGGTCGCCAGCGCCCGCAGCAGCCAGGGCGCCTCCCCGCAGCCGAGGTCGAGCAGCCGGCCGCCGCCGGGCACGTGCGCCAGGGCGGCGTCCAGCAGCGCGGCCACCGCGTCGTCGTGGAGCGGGGCGGCGACGGGGTGCTCGGCGTGCGTGATGAGGTGGCGGCGATAGGGCTCCCAGGGATCCACCGGAGCAGGCTCGCACGCCCAGCGCGGCGCCCGCCAGGCGTTTTCCCACCGTTTCGCGCCGTGGGCTTTTCGCGGGCGGGGTGCGAAGCTCACGGTATGAGCACTCTTGTCGCGCGGCTGCGCGAGGGGCTGCCGGCCGAGGCGGTCCTCACCGATCCGGACGTCACGGCCTCCTACGCCCACGACATGGCCGGATTCTGCCCGGCGGGCGCCCCCGCCGCCGTGGTGCTGCCGCGCACGGTGGAGCAGGTGCGGCACGTGCTGCGGACCGCGAGCGCGCTGCGGGTGCCGGTGGTGCCGCAGGGCGCGCGGACCGGGCTGTCCGGGGCGGCCAACGCCGTGGACGGCTGCGTCGTCCTCTCCCTCCTGCGCATGGACCGGATCCTGGAGATCGACCCGGTGAACCGGATCGCGGTGGTCGAGCCGGGCGTCGTCAACGCCGACCTGTCGAAGGCGGTGGCCGCGCACGGGCTGGCCTATCCCCCGGACCCGTCGAGCTGGGAGCAGTGCACCATCGGCGGGAACATCGGCACCGGCTCCGGCGGCCTGTGCTGCGTGAAGTACGGGGTGACCGCCGAATACGTGCTGGGGCTGGACGTGGTGCTGGCCGACGGGCGGCTGCTGTCCACCGGGCGCCGCACCGCCAAGGGCGTCGCCGGGTACGACCTGACCCGCCTCTTCGTGGGCTCCGAGGGCACGCTCGGCGTCGTCGTCCGGGCGGTGCTCGCGCTCCGGCCGGCGCCGCCGCCGAGCCTGGCGCTGGCCGCCGAGTTCCCCTCGGCGGCGGCGGCCGGGGACGCCGTCTGCCGGATCATGGCCGCCGGGCACACGCCCGCGCTGCTGGAGCTGATGGACGCCACCACGGTGCGGGCGGTCAACCGGATGACCAGGATGGACCTGCCGGAGTCGACGCGGGCGCTGCTGCTGGCCGCGTTCGACACCCCGGACCCGGGCGCCGACCTGGCGGCGGTGGCCGCGCTGTGCCGGGACGCCGGCGCCACCGGGGTGGTCCCGGCCGACGACGCGGCCGAGTCGGAGCTGCTGCTCGCCGCCCGGCGCGCCGCGCTGCCCGCGCTGGAACGGGTGAAGGGCACCACGATGATCGACGACGTCTGCGTGCCCCGCGACCGGCTGGCCGCCCTGCTGGAGGGCGTCGAGCGGATCGCCGGGCGGCACGGCCTGACCATCGGCGTGTGCGCGCACGCGGGCGACGGGAACACCCACCCCACGGTCTGCTTCGACGCCTCCGACGCGGACGAGGCGCGGCGCGCCAGGGAGTCGTTCGACGAGATCATGGCCCTCGGCCTGGAGCTGGGCGGCACCATCACCGGCGAGCACGGCGTCGGGCTGCTCAAACGCGCGTGGCTGGCCCGCGAGCTGGGCCCGGTCGGCCTGGAGCTCCAGCGCGCGGTCCGGCAGGTGTTCGACCCGCTGGGCATCCTCAACCCCGGCAAGGTGCTCTGAGGATCACCTGCTCAGTCCACGGATCCCGTGCACAGCTCGTCCAGCAGCCGTCGCCTGAAGTCCTCGGGGTCCCGGTCGAGTTCGGGCAGGAGCACCACGCGCCAGTCGTCCGCGAGGCGGTCCAGGGCCTGGCCGATGGCCCGGTGCAGCACCCGGCGGGTCACCAGCAGCGGGACGGCCGCCACCGGGCGGGCCAGTCCCCGGCCGCGCAGCATGATCTCCACGTCGAGCCGCCACCTGCCGTCCGCCGCGTCCGCGCGCGGCACGGCCCGCACGCCGGCCCGCAGTATCGGGTGCCGGACGTCCACGGTGAGCGCGGGCGCGCCCGGGACGGCCCGGGTCGCGCGGGTGGCGGGGTCCGTGCCGACGGCCGCCCACCAGCGGGCCAGGTCGAGCCCGCCGTGCAGGGTGAACCAGCGCAGCCGCCTGCGCCGCCCGTCCGGGCGGGTCAGCGCCGCGTCCACCGTCACCTCGACGTGCTCGGGCCGTTCCGCGCTGCGCAGCCGCACCACGGAGGAGACCAGGGCGCCCGAGGTCTCGCCGCCCCGCGGCACCGCGTGCGGCGGCTCGGTGACGTCGAGGCGGACGCCGGTCTCCCGGTCCCGGTCCCAGGTGAGCAGCTCCAGCTCGGTGAGGTGCGGGCCGCTGGCGGCGAACCCGTACCGGGCGCCCGGCCGCAGGTGCTCCCCGCCGGTGAGCGTCACCTCGACGACGGGCCGGCCGTCCTCGGCGATCAGGGTGCCCTCACCGCCCGCCAGCAGGCCCTCCGCGATGTCGTGCACCACGGCGACGGCGTCGTCGACGCGGCGGCGGCTGACGGGTTCGAGAACGATCGTGTGCCGTAGTCGTGCCATACCCCCGCATCCTGCCGTACCGGTCAGATGCGGCGCAGCTCCCACAGGCGCCACACGCCGCTGTTGGTCGACAGATGCTGGATGCCGGTGATGTCGGGGCGGCTGATGGTGATGTGCTTCTCCTGCCAGATCGGGATGATCGGGACCTCGTCGGCGGCGTGCTCGTGAATGACCCTGAAGTCCTCGGCGGCCCGCCCGCGGTCGGGCTCGGCCTGCGTCCGGGCGATGAGCTCGTCGATCACGTCGTTGTGGTAGCCGGTGTTGAGGGTGTCGCCGGGGCCGAGGAGCGTGTCGGTGAACGTGGCCGGGTCGGGGAAGTCGGGACTCCAGCCGATGAGGTACGCGTCGAACGGCCGCTGCCCGTAGACCGTGGGGATGAACTCGTGCCAGTCGTAGTACTCGACCTCGACCTCGAACAGGCCGTCGGCCTCCAGCTGCCGCTCGATGAGATCGGCCTCCTCGTTGCTGGCCGCGCCGCGCGAGTAGGCGAGGTGGAAGGCCACCGGCACCTCCAGCCCCGCCTCCTCCAGCTCCGCGCGCAGCTCGTCGGGGTCGCGGTCGCGGTACTGGTCGTAGTACGGGGTGCCATGGCCGGTGAAGCCCACGGGGATGAGGGAGTACAGCGGCTCGACCGTGTCCTCCTGCACGTGGCGGCTGATGGCCTCCCGGTCGATGAGGGTGGCGGCGACCTGGCGGGCCGTCTCGTTCGCCATGGGGGCGCCCTCGCGGGTGTTGAAGGCGAGCAGGCGGACGGTGCCGTCGGCGGACTCGGAGACACGGAAGTCGGGGTCGCTGGTGTTGATCTCGGCCATCACCTGGGGCGGCATCCTGCCGTCGTTCACGTCCAGCTCCCCCGCCTGCCACGCCTCGGCCAGCAGCCGCTCGGCCGGGGTGCCGTCCTCCGCCTGCTGGAAGTACCGGACGGTGATGGGGAACGCGGGGACCTCGGCGGCGCCGCGGTACCGGGGGTTGGGCTCCAGCTCGGCGAGGACGCCGGGCTCGAAGCCGGTGAGCAGATACGGCCCCGAGCCGACGACCTGGCCGTCCGTGCGCGGCTCCAGCTCCTCGTAGCTGTCGCGGTCGACGATGGCCCCGGCGCTGCCCGCGACGATGAAGGGGAAGGTGGCGTCGGGCTGGTTCAGCTCGAAGACGATGTCCCGGTCGTCGATCCGCACCGCCTCCAGCGTGGACAGCAGCGCGGCCGGCCCGGTGGAGACGAACTTGTCCTCGTCGGGGATGCTGTCGTCCCCGGCCTCGCGCCGGGCGCGCTCGGCCATGGCGAGGACGCGTTCGTAGGAGAACACGACGTCCTCGGGGGTGATCGGGTCGCCATTGCTGAAGGTGAGGTCGTCGCGGAGCCGGCAGCGGAAGACGGTCAGCTCGGTGTCGGTGAAGCCGCAGCTCTCGGCCGCGTCGGGCACCGGCTTCTCCTGGCCGGGCACGAAGGTCAGCAGCGACTGGTACAGGTTGCTCATCAGCGCCCAGGAGCCCGCGTCGTAGGCCGCGCCCGGATCGACCAGGGCGGGCGCCGAGGTGCTGCCGACGACGATCGGCTCCTGGCCTCCGTCGCCCGAGCGGAAGAACCACCAGCCGCCGACCGCGCCGGCCACCAGCAGGACGGCCAGTCCGATGCCTATGGCCGCTCCGGCCCGGATGCGTCGCACTCTCCCCGCGCCCTTCTCCCACTCCTATGTCGCGGGGCCAGCCAACCACAGGGCCCTGTTCCCCGTGTGACGCGGCGACAACGGACCGGCCACAACTCGTGGCGTGATCAGTCCACTACGGCGCCGGGAACGTCCATGCGGAACTCCACCTCGACGGGGCGGCCGTTCAGCCGGATCATGATGCTCTGACTGCCGAGCTGCGGGAAGAAGGCGACCAGCAGATAGTCGCCGTGCCCCGGCGCCGTCACCGTGAAGCCGCCGTCGTCCGCGCTGCGCGTCTTCACCAGGCTCCGGCCCCCCGCCGCGCCCGTGAGCGTCACCACGGCGCGCGGCAGCGCGACTCCGAGGGAGTCGCGCACCATGCCCCGGATGATGAGGGCTTCCGCCCCGGATTCGTCCGTCATGCCCCTCACTCCTCCGTCACCGGGGTCGCGTTTCCGTCACGCTGTCAGTTTGTTCTCCAGCCGTTATCTAGGACACCAGAATGGCCCGAATAGTTGACCCGGAAGGAAGCGCGGGACCAAATCCGGACAGGTGATCGGTCCGCCCCGCGTCGCGCGGATCCCGCCCGGCGGTTCACGCCTGGGCCGACGCCAGCTCGATCACCGTGATGTCGGGATCGGCGCCCACCCGCACGGGCGGCCCCCAGGCCCCGGCGCCGCGGGAGACGTAGAGCTGGGTGTCGCCGTAGCGTTCGAGACCGGCCAGCGTGGGGTTGGCCAGCCCGGCGACGTAGGTGAACGGCCAGAGCTGGCCGCCGTGGGTGTGGCCGGAGAGCTGGAGGTCGACGCCGTAGTCCACGGCGTCGTGGATCTGCACGGGCTGGTGGGCCATGAGGACGGTGGCCCGCCGCCGGTCCCGGTCCCCGAGCGCCGCCTCGAAGTCGGGCCCGCCGAAGGCGCTGCCCTCGCCGTCGGCGTCGTTGACCCCGGCGAGGTCGAACCAGGGCAGCTCGTCCCGCGCGTTGGCCAGCGGGATCAGGCCCAGCTCGCGCACGTGGTCCACCCAGGCGGCGGTGTCGAGGTAGTACTCGTGGTTGCCGGTCACGAAGTACGCCCCGTCCCTGGCGCGCAGCCCGGCCAGCGGCGCGACGGCGGACCGCAGGTCGTCCACCTCGGCGTCGACCAGGTCGCCGACGACGGTGATCAGGTCGGGCTGGGTGCGGTTGATGTGGTCCACGACGTTCTGGCAGTGGGCGCGGCCCATGATGGGCCCGAGGTGGATGTCGCTGACGACGGCGATGCGGTACCCGTGGGCGGCGCGCGGCAGCTTGGCGAGGGTGACCCCCACCCGCTTGGTGGTCAACCGCCGCGCCGCGTACGCCCCGTACCCCACGACCCCGGTCGCGACGACCCCGGCGCCCAGGGCGATGCCGCGCGAGACGAGCAGCCGGCGGCTGAGCGCGTCCGGCGGCGGCGCGGCGTCCCCGGCGGCGGCCGGCACCGTCCCGTCCGCCCCGGAACCGCCCGCGGCCCGGGCCGGCGGCGCGGCCTCCCCCGCGGCGGCCTCCCCCGCGGCGGCACCGACCGCGACGGGCTCCCGCGCGGCGACGGCCCCGTCCGCGGTGTCCGGCCCGCCCGCCGCGGCGGCTGAATCCGCGTCAGGCGCCCGGCGCCCGGCGGCGCGGCGCAGCAGGGCCCAGCGGAGCAGCTCCGCCGGGACCAGGGCCAGCATCAGGTACAGCAGCATCGCCAGCCAGTAGTAGCCCGGCCAGGACACCACCTGGAGCGCCCCGAACGGCAGGCCAGTCTCGCGGCCGGTGATCGCCACGAGCGACAGCGCGGGAAGGGCCACGGCCAGGGTGGTGCCGATCCGGCGGTACCAGCCGCCGGGGGACGAGACGTCGCGCACCAGGCGTCGCCACAGATACCAGTGCGTTCCCCCGAGCAACAGGGCGAAGACGACGGCCGCGCCGATGAGCATGAAGACCCCCTCTTGTGCTGTCGGTCGTCCCCCACAGCAAGTATCCGTGACGCGCGTCCCCCGTTTGATCCGGGCCGGTCACCGGTTTGGTCCGCTCCGCTGGTCCTGGTCCCGGGCGGCAACGGTAAGTTCACGGTGTGCCGTTCAATCGCTCGTCCTCTTTTCGGATGTCCGTTCGCGCGCTCGCTGTCGCGATAGTCGCCGTCACTCCCACCCTGCTGGCGCCCGCCTTCGCGGCCGACGATCCGCCCCGGCGGATGTCGACCGTCGGCGGCGAACTCCTGGGCAGACCGGGGACCCAGGTCCACGAGGGCCCCGGGGTGCCGGAGCTGCCGGACGATCTGACGGCGAAGTCGTGGATCGTCGCCGACGCCGAGAGCGGCGAGGTGCTGGCCGCCCGCAACGCGCACTGGCCTCTCGCCCCCGCCAGCACCCTCAAGATGCTGTTCGCGGACACGGTGCTGCCCAAGTTCGACCGGGAGGACCTGTACCGGGCCCGGCCGGAGCACTTCACGGAGATGGGCGAGGGCAGCAGCGCGGTCGGCATCGCGGACGACCAGACGTACACCGTCGAGGACCTGTGGCGCGGCGTCTTCCTCGTCTCCGGCAACGACGCCGTGTACGCGCTCACCGCCATGAACGGCGGCAAGGAGCGCACGGTGGCCGAGATGAACGCCCGCGCCGAGGAGTTGCAGGCCGGCGACACCCACGTGGTGAACCCGGACGGCTACGACGCGCGCGGCCAGACGTCCTCCGCCTACGACCTGACCCTCTTCGCCAGGTCCGGCATGCAGAACAGCGACTTCCGCGAGTACGCCGCCACGCCCGAGGCCGAGTTCCCCGGCGGCGGGGAGGGCGAGGACCGCGAGTCGTACCCGATCGCGAACACCAACCGGCTCCTGGTCGGCGCACCCGGGCTGGAGCCCTACGAGGGCATCGCCGGCGTCAAGAACGGCTACACCTCCTCCGCCGGCCACACCTTCACCGGGATCGCGGAACGGTCCGGCCGGGTGCTGCTGGTCACCGTCATGAACCCCGAGGACGACGACAGCCTCGCCGTCTACCGCGAGGCCGCCGACCTGCTGGACTGGGGCTTCGAGGCGGCCGGCACGGTGGAGCCCGTCGGGGAGCTGGTCCCGCCGCTGAGCGAGCTGCCCGGGGAGGAGCCCGCCACCACCGAGGTGGACGGCGGCAAGAACACCGGCGACGAGTCCGCGCTCGACGGCGCGACGGCCTCATCGGAGGGCGGCGGCTCCGCGAGCGGCGTCCTGGTGCTCGGCGTCACGGCCGGGACTGCGGTACTGCTGGCGGCCGGTGCGTATGTGTTCCATCGTCGTCACCCTCTTCCGCTTCCAGCGCGTCGGCGCAGGGCCGCTCCTCCGGACTGACGGCGGTGGCCGTCCAGGCGCAGCACGCCAGCAGCAGCTTCGCCATGAGGTTGATCCAGATCAGCAGGGCGATGGGCACCCCGAAGGCGCCGTAGACGTTCCGGCCGGCGACATCGGTCAGGTAGCTGCCGAGCAGCAGCTTCAGCAGTTCGAAGCCGACCGCCCCCATCAGGCACGCGGTGATCACCGCGTGCCGGGGCGGCCGGACGCCGGGCATCCAGACGAGCATGTACGCCAGCAGCAGGCAGGTGACCACGATCGCCAGCAGGTAGGCGGCGATCTGGAGGACGATCCCGGAGCCGACCTGGTGCAGGACGTTCATCCCGAGCCCGGAGGCCGCGAGCGACAGGGCGGTGACCCCGCCGAGCCCGGCCAGCACGCCGACGTCCCGGATCCGGCGCTGGACGAAGTTCTCCTCGGGCTCCGGCAGGTCCCACAGCGTCCGCAGGCAGCCGCGCAGCGCCTCCACCCAGTTGGCGCCGGTGGAGAGCACCAGCAGCGCCGAGACGAATCCGATGGTCCCGGCGTGGTCGAAGAAGGCCGCCAGGTCCAGCTGGTCGGAGATGCCGGGGACCTGGTCGGCGAACCACCGCTCGACGTCGTCCAGCCGCTCCTCGTCCAGCAGCGCCGCGACGACGGCCGCCGCGAGCGCCAGGGCGGGGAAGAGGGTGACGAAGCTGGTGAACGTGATGGCCGCGGCCAGCCTCGTCCACTGCCGCGCGTCCAGGTGCTGGTACACCTGCCACACACGGCTGCGGAAGAACCACGCCACCGCGGGTCCGAGCCTCGGTACCCGGGTCAGTCGCTGCATAACGTCGGCCACGATAGGGGCATCTGCCCCGTTTTCCTCCGTTGACACCCGTGAAGAGTGATAAGCCTACCGGTGAGGTCGGACCCGTGGGGTCACGCCGCCTCGGGCGCCCACTGCCGGGGCAGGGGGCTGCGCTGCCGCGGGTAGGGCGCGAACCTGAACTCCCGGCGCGGCGCCCAGATCCCGCCCGGCCCCTGCTCGTAGAGCGAGAAGCCGCTGACCGTCCAGGCGGCCTCGTAGTCCGCCAGCTCGGCCTGCGCGATGTCCATCGCGCCCTCGGCCACGCCGTGCGCGACGGTGACGTGCGGGTGGTAGGGGAACTGCAGCTCGCGGGCGAGCGGACCACCGCGCTCGCGGATCCGCTCCTGGAGCCGCCCGCAGGCCGGGCCGCCCTCGACGACCCGCAGGTAGACCACGGGCGACAGCGGCCGGAAGGTGTCCGTGCCGCACAGCCGCATGCGGAAGGGGCGCGCGCCCGCCGCGATGCCCGCGAGGTGCTCGTCGATCACCGCCCGGGAGGCCGCGTCGACCTCGGTGGGCGGCAGCAGGGTCACATGGGTGAAGATGCCGGCCGCGGCGGCATCCCCGAAGCCCAGACGGCAGCGCTGAAGCAGGCTTCCGTGCGGCTCCGGGACCGCGATCGACACGCCGAGCGTGACGGTCCCCACGTGCTCCATCTCCCTGTGGTCGTGACCGGTGTCGTCCCTGGTCTCAGTGTGCACCCGCGGGCAGGAAACCGACCTTCTCGTACACGTCGGCCAGAGTCCGGGCGGCGACGGCGCGCGCCTTGTCGGCGCCGCGGGCCAGCAGGCGGTCCAGCTCGGCCGGGTCGTCCAGGTACTCCTGGGTGCGGGCGCGGAAGGGCGCCACCCACTCCGCGAAGACGTCACCCAGCTCGGTCTTGAGCGGGCCGTAGAGCTGCCCGGCGAACTTCTCCTCCAGCTCCGCGACGCCGATGCCGGTCAGCGCCGCGTAGATGGTGAGCAGGTTGCTCACGCCGGGCTTGGTCTCCGGGTCGTACCGGATCACGGTGCCGGTGTCGGTGACGGCGCCGCGGAACTTCTTGGCCGACGTCTTCGGCTCGTCCATCAGCCAGACGATGCCCTTGGGCGAGGAGGCCGACTTGCTCATCTTGATCGCCGGGTCCTGGAGGTCGTAGATCTTCGCGGCCTCCTTGAGGATGTACGGCCCCGGCACGGTGAACGTCTGCCCGTGGCGCCCGTTGAACCGCTCGGCCAGGTCCCGGGTCAGCTCGATGTGCTGCCGCTGGTCCTCCCCGACCGGCACCAGGTCCGGCTGGTAGAGCAGGATGTCGGCGGCCTGGAGCACCGGGTAGGTGAAGAGGCCGACGGTGGTGCCCTCGGCGCCCTGCTTGGCGGACTTGTCCTTGAACTGCGTCATCCGCGACGCCTCGCCGAAGCCGGTGAGGCAGTTCAGCACCCAGGCGAGCTGCGCGTGCTCGGGCACGTGGCTCTGCACGAAGAGGGTGCAGCGCTCCGGGTCGAGCCCGGCGCCCAGCAACTGGGCGGCGGCCATCCGCGTGGCCTCGCGCAGCGCGCGCGGGTCCTGCGGGATGGTGATCGCGTGCAGGTCGACGACCACGTAGTACGTGTCGTGGGTCTCCTGGAGCGCCACCCACTGGCGGACCGCGCCCAGATAGTTGCCGAGGTGGAACGAGCCGGCCGTGGGCTGGATTCCGGAGAGCACGCGAGGACGTTCAGCAGCCATGCGGCCATTGTCTCAGGTGCCCGGTGGGGGTCCGCCGCCCCGGGAGGCTACCCTGGGTCCGGGTATCTTGATGGCGAGATATCGAGATGCCCGGACCCAGCCGCTGGAGAGGGACAGACCGCACTCATGGCCAAGATCAAGGTAGCCAACCCCGTCGTGGAGCTCGACGGGGACGAGATGACGCGCATCATCTGGCAGTTCATCAAGGACAAGCTGATCCTTCCGTACCTCGACGTCGATCTGAGGTACTACGACCTCGGGATCGAGCACCGCGACGCGACCGACGACCAGGTCACGGTCGACGCGGCGAACGCGATCAAGGAGCACGGCGTCGGCGTCAAGTGCGCCACCATCACGCCGGACGAGGCCCGGGTCGAGGAGTTCGGCCTGAAGAAGATGTACCGCTCCCCGAACGGGACGATCCGGAACATTCTGGGCGGCGTGATCTTCCGCGAGCCGATCATCATGAGCAACGTGCCGCGGCTGGTGCCGGGCTGGACGCAGCCGATCGTCGTCGGCCGTCACGCGTTCGGCGACCAGTACCGCGCGACCGACCTGAAGATCCCCGGCGAGGGCACGCTGACCCTCTCCTTCACCCCCAAGGACGGCTCGGACCCGATCGAGCTGGAGGTCTACGACTTCCCGGGCTCCGGCGTCGCGCTGGCCATGTACAACCTGGACGAGTCGATCCGCGACTTCGCCCGCGCCTCGTTCCGCTACGGCCTCCAGCGGAACTACCCGGTCTACATGTCGACGAAGAACACGATCCTCAAGGCCTACGACGGCCGCTTCAAGGACCTGTTCCAGGAGATCTTCGACAGCGAGTTCAAGGCCGAGTTCGACGCCAAGGGCCTCACCTACGAGCACCGCCTGATCGACGACATGGTCGCCGCGGCGCTGAAGTGGGAGGGCGGCTACGTCTGGGCCTGCAAGAACTACGACGGCGACGTGCAGTCCGACATCGTCGCGCAGGGCTTCGGCTCGCTGGGCCTGATGACCTCCGTGCTGATGACCCCCGACGGCCGCACCGTCGAGGCCGAGGCCGCGCACGGCACGGTCACCCGCCACTACCGGCAGCACCAGCAGGGCAAGTCCACCTCGACCAACCCCATCGCGTCGATCTTCGCCTGGACCCGTGGCCTGGCCCACCGCGGCAAGCTCGACAACACCCCCGAGGTGACCGGCTTCGCCGAGAAGCTGGAGCAGGTCTGCGTGGAGACCGTCGAGGGCGGCCAGATGACCAAGGACCTGGCGCTGCTCATCGGCAAGGACCAGCCCTGGCTGACCACCGAGGAGTTCCTCGCGGCGCTCGACGAGAACCTGAAGAAGAAGATCGCCGCCGCCTGAGCCCTCCCCGCGCCGTCCCTGAAAGGGCGTCCCCGCCCCACCGGGCGGGGCGCCGGGGACGGCACCCGACAGCCTGCCCCCCGGGTCTCTCGCCGTGGAGAGGACCTCGGACACGTGACCGAGCGACCCGGCCGTCATCGTGCGAATCCGGAGACACAATGCCCCGCACCCCCGTCACCGTCACCGTCACCGGCGCCGCCGGCCAGATCGGCTACGCGCTTCTCTTCCGCATCGCGTCCGGGCACCTGCTCGGCCCCGACACCCCGGTGAAGCTCCGGCTGCTGGAGATCACCCCGGCCCTGCCGGCCGCCGAGGGCACCGCCATGGAGCTCGACGACTGCGCCTTCCCGCTGCTGTCCGGCATCGACATCACCGACGACCCGAACGTCGCCTTCGACGGGACCAACGTGGCGCTGCTCGTCGGCGCCCGTCCCCGCACCAAGGGCATGGAGCGCGGTGACCTGCTGGAGGCCAATGGCGGCATCTTCAAGCCGCAGGGCCGCGCCATCAACGACCACGCCGCCGACGACGTCAAGGTCCTCGTCGTGGGCAACCCGGCCAACACCAACGCGCTGATCGCCCAGGCCGCCGCCCCCGACGTGCCGGCCGACCGCTTCACCGCGATGACCCGCCTGGACCACAACCGGGCGCTGTCGCAGCTCTCCAAGAAGACGGGCGTCCCGGTCAGCGGGATCACGAAGCTGACCATCTGGGGCAACCACTCCGCCACCCAGTACCCGGACATCTTCCACGCCGAGGTCGCGGGCAAGAACGCCGCCGAGGTCGTGGCCGACGAGAAGTGGCTCGCGGAGGACTTCATCCCGACCGTCGCCAAGCGCGGCGCCGCGATCATCGAGGCGCGCGGCGCGTCCTCGGCCGCCTCGGCCGCGAACGCCGCCATCGACCACGTCCACACCTGGGTCAACGGCACCCCGGAGGGCGACTGGACCTCGATGGCCATCCCGTCCGACGGCTCGTACGGCGTGCCCGAGGGCCTGATCTCCTCCTTCCCGGTGACCACCTCGGACGGCGAGTACCGGATCGTCCAGGGCCTGGAGATCAACGAGTTCTCCCGCACCCGCATCGACGCCTCGGTGCGGGAGCTGGCCGAGGAGCGCGACGCCGTCCGCGGTCTCGGGCTCATCTGAGCTTCTCCCCCGGAAAGCCGGATCATCTGGAAAACTGCTGTGGCCCCGCACACGCCCGTGCCGGGGCCACACGCGTGCCCGGCACCCGCCGCCCGGACTTCGTAAGGAAAGCCCCGCCATGTCCCGACGTCACCCCCTCCTCGCCGGAGTGGGCGCCCTGTGCCTGGTCGCGACGAGCGCGTGCGGCGTCGCGGAGCGGGTGACGGGCGGCGCGGAGGCCGCTCCGGTCCACATCGCGATGCCGGACTGGCCGGGCGGCCAGGCCAACGCGGCCGTCGCCGCCCACGTGCTGGAGACGGAGCTGGGCGTGGAGGCCGTGACCCACCCGACCGACCAGGCGACGGCCTGGGACGCGATCGGGGACGGCGCGATCCAGGCGATCCTGGAGGACTGGGGAGCGCTGCCGGAGCAGACGGAGCTGCACGTCGAACTCCGCGCGGACGTGGTGGACGCCGGCGCGCTCGGGATCACCGGGCACGCGGGCTGGTTCGTCCCCGCGGAGTTCGCCCGGGCGCACCCGCGGGCCCTCCAGTGGCGCCACCTGAACGACTTCGCCGACCTGCTCGGCGGCCGGATCCTCCAGGGCGACCCGCAGTTCGCCACCCGGGACGAGGCCGTCATCGAGGAGCTGGGGCTCGACCTGCGGCCGGTGGCGGCGGGCAGCGAGGACGCGCTGGTCGAGGAGATATACGAGGCGGGCACCGGCGGCACGCCCCTGCTGGCGTACTTCTGGCAGCCGCACTGGCTGACCACCGAGGTGGAACTGGCGGAGGTCCGGCTCCCCGGCTACTACCCGCGCATCGAGCTGCGGAAATACCTCAACGCGGACTTCGCCGCCGAGGGCGGCGAGGCCGCCGCGTTCCTGCGGAACTTCTCGTGGACCGCCGACGACCAGAACGCGGTGGCCGGGCTGATCGCCCACGACGGTCTCTCCCCGGCCGCCGCCGCCGAACGCTGGGTGGCCGCACACCCGGACACCGTCGCCTCCTGGCTGGCGGACGACCGGCCCGCCGGCTGACCGGCCCGGCCCCGGCCGCCTAACCGGCCGAGAAGCGCAGGATGTCGCTCAGGAACGGCACCTCGAACCACGGCTCCGGCTCGGCCATCAGCGTGAGCAGCACGATCAGGCAGCCCAGCACCCCGTAGGTCAGCACGTCGGTGAAGCGGGAGCGGACCGCCAGCATGCCCACCGCGGGCAGCCAGGCGCGCAGCAGCGCGCCCGCGAGCAGCGCGGCGCCCACGGTCAGCAGGCCGACGCGGAAGTCCGCCAGGGTGATCAGCAGCCCGGCGACGGTGGCCCCCAGCACGGTGAGCAGGGGCCACTGGCGTATCGGTGCCGGCGCGTGGCCGCCGGCGCTGCGCCGGCCGCCCTCGGGCCTGGCCGTGGACCGGGTGGGGTACTGCCTGCGCCTGCGCCACGCCGTGCCGTTCGCCCCCATGGACCGCCGCTCCCCTTCCTTCCCCGGTTCCTCCCGGGTCCCGTCCGTCACCCGCCGGCCGCGCGCTCGGCGGCCTCCACCACGTTCTGCAGCAGCATCGCCCGGGTCATCGGCCCGACGCCACCAGGGTTCGGGGAGAGCCAGCCGGCCACCCCGGCGACGCCCGGGTGCACGTCGCCGACGATCTTGCCGTGCTCGTCGCGGCTGACGCCGACGTCCAGGACGGCCGCGCCCGGCTTGACGTCCTCCGGCTTCACCAGGTGCGGCACCCCGGCCGCCGCGACGACGATGTCGGCCCGGCGCAGGTGCGCGGACAGGTCGCGGGTGCCGGTGTGGACCTGGGTCACCGTGGAGTTCTCGGTGCGCCGGGTCAGCAGGAGCGGGATGGAGCGGCCCACCGTGACGCCGCGGCCGACCACCACCACGTGGGCGCCGGCCAGCTCCACGCCGTGGTGGCGCAGCAGGTGGATGATGCCGTTCGGGGTGCAGGGCAGCGGCGCGGGCTCGCCCAGCACCAGGCGGCCCAGGTTGGTGGGGTGCAGCCCGTCGGCGTCCTTGGCGGGGTCGATGAGCTCCAGCACGCGGTTGACGTCGATGCCGCGCGGCAGCGGGAGCTGCACCAGGTACCCGGTGCACGCCGGGTCCTCGTTCAGCTCGCGGACGACGGCCTCGATCTCCTCCTGCGTGGCGGTCGCGGGCAGCGCCCGCTGGATGGAGGCGATCCCGACGGCCGCGCAGTCGCGGTGCTTGCCGGCCACGTACTTCTGGCTGCCGACGTCGTCCCCGACGAGCAGCGTGCCGAGACCGGGGACCACGCCGCGCTCCGCGAGGGCGGCGACCCGGACGGACAGATCGGACTTGATCGCGGCGGCGGTTGCCTTGCCGTCGAGAATCTGGGCGCTCATGCCCCCATCCTCGCGGATGACGGGCCCGGGTCACCAATCAGCCCCCGGCGTCCCCCCGGCGCTCGTGCCACGGGGGCCCGTGTCGCGACATGTTGCAGGTTCGCCACAGTCCTCCCGCCCGGGTGGACAGCGGGGCCGGCGAAAGGATCAAATGACGCGCTGGGCCGACCCGGGGGGAAAGCGCGCGCGGTACGGCGTCGTCACGCACACGTCCCCAGCCCCGCCTTCCAGGCCCCTCAACAGCCCGGCCGCGGACCGCGGCCCCGGCCGTCCCCCCATGGCCCGGACAGAAGCACACGATTCACGAGGAGCCCACAGACGTGAGCAACTACCAGACGCCCCCCGGCCCGCCGCCGCAGGGACCGGTGCCGCCGCAGGGCGGGCAGCAGCCTGGCCCGTACCCGCCGCAGGGCGTCCCCGGCCCCGGCCTGCAGAAGGGCGCCCAGCCCGGCCCGTACCCGGCGGGCCAGCCCGGACAGCCGGGTCAGCCCGGACAGCCCGGCCCGTACCCGGGCGGCCGTCCCGGCCCGTACCCGTCGCAGGGCGGCCCGCAGCCGGGCCCGCCGGCCGGTCCGTACCCGCCACAGGGCGCCCCGCGGCCGGGCCCGTACCCGGCGACGCCCGGCCCCGTGCCGCCCGGCATGCCCGTGGCGCCGGCCGGGTTCGGCCTGGCGATGAAGATCCGCAACCCGCTCGGCGTCTGGGGCCTGACGCTCATCACCCTCGGCATCTACGGCCTGGTGTGGTGGTTCAAGATCCAGAAGGAGATCGGCCTCTTCGACCAGCGGATCAAGGTCAACCCGGGGGTCAGCGTGCTGGCGTTCCTGCCCGGCGCGTACCTGCTGGTCCCGCCGTTCGTCTCGGTCTACAACACCGCCACCCGGATCCAGGCCGCCCAGCGCGCGGCCGGTCTGCCGTCGACGTGCAGCGGCGGCCTCGGCATCCTGCTGTACATCCTGCTCGGGACCCACGCGATCTACTACCAGTCCGAGCTGAACAAGATCACCACGCACTACCAGAACCCGCCGGAGGGCACCCAGCTGCCGCTGGCCGCCTGACCGCACCGCTCCGCCGCCGTCCGCGCGCACGGGTCCAAGCCCGGCGCGCGGACGCGGCGTTGAGGGGCGATCACGGCCCGTCCGTGGTCGAATATCCGGTATGAGCGAAAGGTACTCGGTCTTCACCGCGCCGCGCGGCGGCGTGATGACCAAGGAAGTCGGCGTGATCACCGGCGAGTTGGAGCTGCACACCAGCGCCGGGGCGGACGGCGCGCTGCACTTGCGCGTCCGTTACGCGGGCGCCGACGAGTGGTACACGCCGGAGGGCGGGCCGTACACGCTGTACGACCCGCGCGACCACGAGGTGGTGCACGAGGTGGTGATCGACCTCCTGCACCGGCCCCCGCTCCAGCCGGCCTCCGGGACCGGCGGCCCGTCCTCGGTCAGTGGAAGAAGTGCCGGGTCCCGGTGAGGTAGAGAGAGATCCCCGCCGCCCGGGCCGCCTCCACGACCTGCTCGTCCCGCACCGAACCGCCCGGCTGCGCCACGGCCCTGACGCCCGCCTCGGCCAGCACCTCCAGACCGTCGGGGAACGGGAAGAAGGCATCCGACGCGGCGAACGCCCCCGCCGCCCGCTCCGCGCCCGCCCGCTGGACGGCGAGCCGGGCCGAGTCCACGCGGTTGACCTGGCCCATCCCGACGCCGACCGTGGCGCCGTCCTTGACGAGCAGGATCGCGTTCGACTTCACGGCGCGGCAGGCGCGCCAGGCGAACGCCAGGTCGGCCAGCCCGCCGTCGTCCAGCGCCTCGCCCGTCACCAGCCGCCAGGCGGCCGGGTCGTCGCCCGGGGCCTGCAGCCGGTCGGTGACCTGCACCAGCGTCCCGCCGTCGATCGGCCGGTACTCGGTGACCGCCTCGGGGCGCTCCGGGCAGCGCAGCACCCGGATGTTCTTCTTCCGGGCCAGCACCTCCACGGCGCCGTCCTCGTAGGCCGGGGCGACGATGACCTCGGTGAAGATGTCCGCGACCTGCTCGGCCATGGCGACCGACACCGGCCGGTTGACGGCGATGACGCCGCCGAACGCGGACAGCGGGTCGCAGGCGTGCGCCTTGCGGTGCGCCTCGGCGACGTCGGCGCCGACCGCGATGCCGCACGGGTTGGTGTGCTTGATGATCGCCACGCACGGCGCCTCGTGGTCGTAGGCGGCCCGGCGGGCGGCCTCGGTGTCCACGTAGTTGTTGTACGACATCTCCTTGCCGTGGAGCTGCTCGGCCGCCGCCAGGCCGGTGCCGCTGCCGTCGGTGTAGAGCGCGGCGGCCTGGTGCGGGTTCTCGCCGTAGCGCAGCACGCGCTCCAGGCCGAACGTCAGCCGGGCCTGCTCCACGAACAGCTCGCCCTCGGCCGTTCCCTCCGCGTCCGCCGCCTCCACGGCGTCGAGCTGCGCGAACCAGCCGGCCACCGCCGCGTCGTACGCCGCCGTGTGCTGGAACGCGCGGGCGGCCAGCCGCCGCCGCTCCGCCAGCGTGAAGCCGCCGTCCGCGACGGCCGCCAGCACGTCCGGGTACCGCTCCGGGTCGGTGACCACCGCGACGGACGGGTGGTTCTTCGCCGCCGCGCGGACCATCGAGGGGCCGCCGATGTCGATCTGCTCCACACACTCGTCGGGCGAGGCGCCCGACTCGACGGTGAGCTGGAACGGGTAGAGGTTGACCACCACCAGGTCGAACGGCTCGACGCCCAGCTCGCCGAGCTGCGCGGCGTGCTCGGGCTTGCGCAGGTCGGCGAGGATGCCCGCGTGCACGCGCGGGTGGAGCGTCTTGACCCGGCCGTCGAGGCACTCGGGGAAGCCGGTCAGCTCCTCGACCGGGGTGACCGGCACCCCGGCGGCGGCGATCCTCCCGGCCGTCGAGCCGGTCGACACGATCCGCACCCCCGCCGCGTGCAGGCCCCGGGCCAGCTCCTCCAGGCCGGTCTTGTCGTAGACGCTGACCAGAGCGCGGCGGATGGGCCGCTTCGCCTCGCGGGCGGTCTCTTCGGCGGTCACGGGATATACACCTTTCGTCCCTTGATGCTGTATCCGTCGCGGGCGAGCCGGCCCACGACGTCGACCAGGAGCCGGCGCTCCACGTCCTTGATGCGCTCGTGGAGCGTGGCCTCGTCGTCCTCGTCGCGGATCTCCACGACGCCCTGCGCGATGATCGGGCCGGTGTCCACGCCCGCGTCGACGAAGTGGACCGTGCAGCCGGTCACCTTCGCGCCGTAGTCGAGCGCGTCGCGCACGCCGTGCGCGCCCGGGAAGCTGGGCAGCAGGGCCGGGTGGGTGTTGACGAACCGGCCGCCGAACCTGGCCAGGAACTCCTCGCCGACGATCTTCATGAAGCCCGCCGAGACCACCAGGTCCGGCCGGTGCGCGGAGACCGCGTCGGCCAGCGCCACGTCCCACTCGCGCCGCGACCCGTAGTCCCTGACCCGCCGGACGAACGTCGGCAGCCCGGCCCGCTCGGCCCGGCGCAGTCCCTCGATGCCGTCCCGGTCGGCGCCCACCGCCACCACCTCGGCCCCGTACGCGGGGCCGCGCTCGGCCGTGGCGTCCAGCAGAGCCTGGAGATTGGTCCCCGATCCTGAGACGAGGACGACGACGCGTGCCGGGGACGAAGGCTCGGCGGGAGCGGACACGATGGGGTCTTCCTTAAGGGGACGGTCTGCGGCAACGATACCGGCATGCCCGGATCCCCCCGTGCCGCGGGGCGGCGCGGGCCAGGTACGGTCGAAGTCACCGGCACCTATGAGGGAGATTCGACGACCACGATGACGGACCGACGCCGTGCCTCCGGCCAGCAGGAGCGGCCGGGCGAGGAGGACAACCCCTTCGCGCCGCCGCCCGAGGGAGAGCCCGACCGGCCGTGGCGACCGCGTCACCCGGAGCCGTCCGACCAGGACGACCAGCGCCAGCGGTGGGGCAGCCAGTGGAGCAGGCGCCAGCCCAAGCGCGACGGCGGCGCCTTCGGCGAGCCGCGGCGCGACCCGGACGGCGACGGCCCGGGCCAGGGCGGCGGCCCCGGCGGCCGGGGCCGCTGGGATCCGGCCGACCCGGCGCAGCGGCACGCGCGGTACGCGGTGCTGGCGGGCATGTGGGGCGTCTTCGGCGGGCTGCTCGGCTGGGAGTGGCTGGGTCTGTTGCTCGGCGCGCTGGCGCTGTACTGGGGCGTAAGCGCGCTGCGCGGCGGCCCGAAGCCGGCGGGCGAGCCGAGGAACCGCCGGCTGGAGGCCCTGGAGGGCAAGCCGCCGCGGCGCTGATGATCGTGGCGACGACGTACGCCGTGCAGCTCGTCTACAAGGACTACTTCGACTGCGTGAACGACGCGTTGACCGAGCCGTCCCGGGAGTCGTGCGAAACCCTGCTCCCCGAGCAGCTCCGCCGGGTCCTGGGCGAGCAGGACTAGGGCCTCTCTTCCGGATCTTCGCGGGGCCACGACGCTCCCCCAGCCCGGCGTCCGGGAGGTGCCCCCACCGTACGAGCTGCGATCCGGCGCCTTGCCGGCGCATGGGGGGGTACCTCCCGGGCCCCCGAGGGACCCGGGGGAGCCAGACCCCGCGGCCTGATCCTCCCCCGGACCGGCGTCCGGGAGGTGCCCCCACGATCCGGAAGACAGGCCCAGGGCCCTGTCCTCCAGGGGGCGTCCGGCCGCCCGCGGCTCCCCCGGACGCGGGCGACCGCCAGGCGCCGGATCGTCCTCGTCCGGGGCCGGCTCGGGCGATGCGGCACCCCGGCGAGCGTGCGCCCCCAGGGGCACCGCCCGGCCCCCGGAAGGGACCCCCACGGTGCGGGCGACCGGCCAGGGGCCGGATCGCCACGCATGCGCGCCCGGCGCACTGCCCGGCCTCCGGGCCGAGGGGCGTCGTGGCCCTGCGACGATCCGGAAGAGGAACCCTGGGCTGTGTCCGGAACGCCGCGTCGGACCGGGCCGCAGCTCCCCCGGGCCCAGGGGCCGGGGAGGGGGACCCCCACGGTGCGGGCGATCGCCACGCTTACGCACCCCTGCGTGGGCGATCCGGCACCCCGGCGAGCGTGCGGGCCTGATGGCACCGCCCGGCCTGCGGGCCCGGGGGCGTCGCGGCTCCGGCGGGACGTCGCGGGCAGCCTGCCGCCGCCTTCGAGCATGGCCGGAACGGTGCCTCGCCCGGCTTCCGCAGCGCGCTTCAGGGCCGGTCTCCGGGGGGCCCGTCCGGTGGGGGGCCGTGGCCGGGTGGCCGGGGGATCTCGGGTACGAGGGCGCCGGAGGTCTTGCGCAGGGCCGCCCAGCGCGTTCGGCGGGCGCCCGTCGCGTGCCAGGGATCCGTCCGCCCCGCCTCCGCCGTCCGCCGGGCGGCCGTCCGGCGGGGGCGCGGGCGCAGGCGGGCGGCGGCCCGGGTCGCGCGGGCCGTGATCCACTGCCGCAGCCACCGGGGGCGGCGCAGCCGCCGGGCCCGCAGCGCGAGGGCGAGCGGCGTGCCGAGAACGGCCGTCCACCCGGCGGCGGCCGGGGCGACCAGCAGGCCGTCCGGGCCGAACTCGGCCAGTCCGCCCGTGCCCAGCGGCCCGCCGGCCAGCGCGGCCAGGCAGCCGAGGGCCGCGCCGGTGCCGCAGGCGGCGAGCAGCACGGTGAGCGCGGTGCCCTGCCAGCCCGACGCGGTGACCCGTTCACCGCGCACGGGCACGGCGGCCCGCGCGGCGCACCAGGCGGTCGCCGCCACCCCGGCCGCGGGAACGAGGGCCGCCGCCCACAGCGACGGACCCTGCGGGGTCTGCGACGGCAGCACGGCGAAGAGCGGGAACGGCGGCAGCTCCGGCTCGCCGCCGACGCCCAGCGGCGCGACCGCGCTGCCCGCGCCCAGCGTGAAGCCGGGGCCCAGGCCGTAGGCCGCCGCCCACACCGCCGCGTTGGGGACCAGCGCCAGCGTCAGCAGCAGCACCGCGAGCCGGCCCGACCACTCGCCGCCGAGCTCCCCGAGGCCGTCCTGGGCGGCGTGGGCGTGCAGCACGAGCCCGCCCGCCACCAGCAGCGCCCCGGCGGCGCAGTACGCGGCGGTGCCGCCGGCGGCGACGCGGGCGGCGGCCAGGACGCGACGGCGGTCGAAGGCGGCCGGCAGCCCCGGCGGCGGCCGGAACGGGAGGCGGAGCGCGGGCGGCCCGACCGCCGACCAGGCCCCGGCCAGCGTGCAGGCGAGCGCGAACACCGGCAGGTGCCAGGCGGCGCTCAGCGGCCGGGCGTCGATCGGGGCGGGCAGGGTATGCAGCACGGCCACCGCCCCGGCGAGCAGGTAGCCCCCGGTGATCCACAGGGCGGCGCGCGTGGCCCCGGCCGGTTCCGTTCCCCAGTCGACGACCCGGACGGCCCGCAGCAGCAGCCAGCCGGGCAGCGCGCACAGCAGCAGCGGGGTCAGCCCGACCGGCGCGGGAGTGCCGTGGAGGGTGTCGGCGCGCAGCAGTTCGGTGCCGTGGGCCAGGAGCCAGAGGTCGGCGGCGATGCGGAGGGCGCCGCCCGCGCCGCTGTCGGGGTAGGGCGAGAGGGTCCACAGCACCAGGACGAGCGCGGCGAGCGCGCCGAGCCCGAGACCGGCGGCCAGCAGCCCTTCCAGGAACCATCGGAGAGGGTGTCGCACGCCGCCATGCTGCCAACAACACCCCAGCACGGCGGGTAACGGGATTTCTCCGCTGTGTCGCCCATGATAGGACTATGTCCCTTTTCTCCTACGGTCCGACGGTGCGGTGGTGAGACCGGACCCGGCCCGCGACCCGGCGGCGGCGTTCGACCGGCTCTACGCCGCGCACGTCGTGTCGCTGACCCGGCAGACGTTCCTGCTGTGCGGACGGCACCGGCTCGCCGAGCGGTCGGTGCTCCGGGCGTTCCTGCTCGCCTGGCAGCGGTGGCCCGAGGTCGCGGTGGACCCGGACCCGGCGGGGTGGGTGCGGGCGGCGGCGTACGAGTACGCGCTCTCGCCGTGGCACGGGCTGCTCCCCGGGCGGCGCGGCGGGAGCCTGCGCGCGGTCCCGCCGGAGGACCGGCCGCCGCTGAAGGCCCTGCTCGGCCTGCCGCCCGGCTACCGCCGCGCGCTGCTGCTGCACGACGGGCTCGGGCTGCCGCTGCCGGAGACGGCGGCGGAGACGGAGGCGACCACGCCCGCCGCCGCGAGCCGCGTGCGGCACGCGCGGGAGGCGCTGGCGCCCTGGGACGACGGGCGGGGCCCGGTCGTGGCCGGGCTCCTCACCGGCCCGGCGGCGGCCCGGCCGGTCCGCCCCCGCCCGGCGCGGGCGATCCGCGCCCGCGGCGAACGCGCCATGCGCCGCTGGACCCTGGTCGCCTGGGCGGCCTGGGCGGCGGCGCTGGCCCTGGCCGCCACGGCGGCGGCGCCGCTGCTGGCCCGCTGAACGCCGGACGCCCGCCCTCCCCGGGAACCCGGGAAGAGCGGGCGGACACGGAACGCGGACGCGCCGCGCGGGGCGCGGACCGCGTCAGGCCTGGGCGGCCAGCAGCTCGCGGGCCAGGAGCGCCGTCTCCGAGGGGGTCTTGCCGACCTTCACCCCGGCGGCCTCCAGGGCCTCCTTCTTCGCCTGCGCCGTACCGGCCGAACCGGAGACGATCGCGCCGGCGTGGCCCATCGTCTTGCCCTCGGGCGCGGTGAAGCCCGCCACGTAGCCGACGACCGGCTTGGTGACGTTGGCCTTGATGAAGTCGGCCGCACGCTCCTCGGCGTCGCCGCCGATCTCACCGATCATCACGATCAGGTCGGTGTCCGGGTCCGCCTCGAACGCCGCCAGCGCGTCGATGTGTGTGGTCCCGATGATCGGGTCGCCGCCGATGCCGACGCAGGAGCTGAAGCCGAGGTCACGCAGCTCGTACATCATCTGGTACGTCAGCGTGCCGGACTTCGAGACCAGACCGATGCGGCCCGGCTTGGTGATGTCGGCCGGGATGATGCCCGCGTTCGACTGGCCCGGCGTGATGAGGCCGGGGCAGTTGGGGCCGATGATGCGGGTCTTGTTGCCCTTCTTCCCGGCGTACGCCCAGAAGTTGGCGGTGTCGTGGACCGCGATGCCCTCGGTGATCACGACGGCCAGCGGGATCTCGGCGTCGATCGCCTCGATGACCGCGTCCTTGGTGAACTTCTCCGGGACGAAGATCACGGTCACGTCGGCGCCGGTGGCCTCGACGGCCTCCTTCACGCTGCCGAAGACCGGCACCTCGGTGCCGTCGAAGTCGACCTTCTGGCCCGCCTTGCGGGGGTTCACGCCGCCGACGATGTTGGTGCCGGCCGCCAGCATGCGCCTGGTGTGCTTCTGGCCTTCGGAACCGGTCATCCCCTGGACGATGACCTTGCTTTCCTTGGTGAGGAAGATAGCCATGGTGGTGTGGGTTTCCTTTACTCGGCCTGCTCGGCCTTACTTGGCAGCCAGCTCGGCGGCGCGGTCGGCCGCTCCGTCCATCGTGTCCACCTGCTCGACGAGCGGGTGGGCGGCGTCGGTCAGGATCTTCCGGCCGAGCTCCGCGTTGTTGCCGTCCAGCCGGACGACCAGGGGCTTGGTGACGTTCTCGCCCTTGGACTTCAGCAGTTCCAGGGCCTGCACGATGCCGTTTGCCACGGCGTCGCACGCGGTGATGCCGCCGAAGACGTTCACGAAGACGGACTTGACCTCGGGGTCGCCCAGGATGATCTCCAGGCCGTTGGCCATCACCTCGGCGGAGGCACCGCCGCCGATGTCCAGGAAGTTGGCCGGCTTCACGCCGTTGTGCTTCTCGCCCGCGTAGGCGACGACATCCAGGGTGCTCATCACGAGGCCCGCGCCGTTGCCGATGATGCCGACCGAGCCGCCGTCGAGCTTCACGTAGTTCAGCCCGCGCTCCTTGGCGGCGGCCTCCAGCGGGTTGGCCGCGGCCTTGTCCTCCAGGGCCGCGTGGTCCGGCTGGCGGAACTCGGCGTTGGCGTCCAGCGACACCTTGCCGTCCAGGGCGACGATCCGGCCGTCGCCGGTCTTGACCAGCGGGTTGACCTCGACCAGCAGCGCGTCCTCGGCGATGAAGACGGTCCACAGCTTCTGGAGGACGTCGACCACCTGGTCGGCGATCTCGGCGGGGAAGCGGGCCGCCGCCACGATCTCGCGGGCCTTGGCCTCGGTGACGCCGTCGATGGCGTCCACGGGGATCTTGGCCAGCGCCTCGGGGTTGTTGGCCGCGACCTCCTCGATCTCCATGCCGCCCTCGACGGAGGCCATGGCGAGGAAGGTGCGGTTGGTGCGGTCGAGGAGGAAGGAGACGTAGTACTCCTCGGCGATGTCGGCCGTCTGGGCCAGCATCACCCGGTGGACCGTGTGGCCCTTGATGTCCATCCCGAGGATGGCCCGTGCCTTCTCGACGGCGTCCTCGGGGTCGGAGGCGAGCTTCACACCACCGGCCTTGCCGCGCCCACCGGTCTTCACCTGCGCCTTGACGACCGCGCGACCACCGAGTCGCTCGGTCACCTCACGCGCCGCCTCGGGGGTTTCGATGACTTCACCGGCCAGCACCGGTACGCCATGCTTGGCGAAGAGATCCCTCGCCTGGTACTCGAACAGGTCCACGCGCGTCCGTCCCTCATCAGTGGTATCGCGGATCGTTAACAGCGGTGGGCGTGCCGCGAGGCCGCGCGCACGCGGCAAGTCCGGAGACGAGCGTATCGGGGGGTCGGGAAGGGTCATAAATCGTGGGTCACACCCGCACGGTGAGACCCGTCACAGTCCCCGCCCGCCCGCCGCCCCGCACAGACAC
>NZ_JBPQTQ010000042.1:0-41414 GCF_051386415.1 Streptomyces sp. URMC 129 | reverse complement strand
CGGACCATCCCCGCGTGCGCAGGGACCACCCGTACATCTCCACCTCGCGCCCGAGGTCGTCCGGACCATCCCCGCGTGCGCAGGGACCACCCGTACATCTCCACCTCGCGCCCGAGGTCGTCCGGACCATCCCCGCGTGCGCAGGGACCACGTCGCCGCCGCCGTTTGCGCAGGTCGGGAGCGGGGACCATCCCCGCGTGCGCAGGGACCACCTCTGAGAACGACCCGAGAGCGCCTGGGCGGCGGGACCATCCCCGCGTGCGCAGGGACCACGGGCGTCCGGGGCGAACAGGCAGCCGTCAGCGCGGACCATCCCCGCGTGCGCAGGGACCACACTTGTTCACCTGCTGTTTTGTCCGGTCGGGGGGTCGGTTTCGTTCACTCGCTCTCGCCGTGTGCGGCAGCTCAACCGCCTTGCTGTCAGGGAATGTTACGGGCTAGGTGTGTTGTTCCGGGACGTTGGTGACACGCGTGCTGGGTGCTTGAACAGGTGAGGGCCTTCTGGTTTCGGTGTGGATTGCGAAGTCTGCACCGACGTCCAGGAGGCCCTCGTGTCCCACCGTAACGCCCCGCTGACTCCGACCGGCAGGCTGCGTCTGGCCCGGTGTGTCGTGGACGACGGCTGGCCGTTGCGCCGCGCGGCGGAACGCTTCCAGGTGAGCCACACCACCGCCGCCCGCTGGGCCGACCGCTACCGCCGACTGGGCGAGGCCGGGATGCAGGACCGCTCCAGCCGCCCGCACCACCAGCCGCGCCGCACGCCGGCCGAGGTGGAGGAGCAGGTGGTGCGGCTGCGCCGCGAGCACCGGATCGGGCCGGTGCGGCTGGCCGCCCGCTGCGGCATCGCCGCTTCCACCGTCCACCGCGTCCTCGTCCGGCACGGCCTGCCCGCTCTGGCCGCTTGCGACCGGGCCACCGGCGAGCCCGTGCGCCGCTACGAACGTGCCCGGCCCGGCGAACTCGTCCACATCGACGTCAAGAAACTCGGCCGCATCCCCGACGGCGGCGGCCACAAGGTCTTCGGCCGCGCGGTCGGCCGGGCCAACCAGGACCGCCGCAACGGCACCGGATACGCCTACCTGCACACCGCCCTGGACGACCACTCCCGCCTGGCCCACACCGAGCACCTTCCCGATGAGAAGGCCGCCACCTGCGCCGGCTTCCTGCAACGAGCCGCCGCCTGGTCCGCCACCCAGGGCATCACCATCGAACGGGTCCTGACCGACAACGCCTGGGCCTACACCAGGAACACCTGGCGCGGCACCTGCCGCCTCCTGGGCATCCAGCCGCGCTGGACCCGCCCCTGGCGGCCCCAGACCAACGGCAAAGCCGAACGCTTCCACCGCACCCTGCTCGAAGAGTGGGCCTACATCCGGCCCTACACCTCAGAAGCCCAACGGCAAGCGGCGTTTCCCGACTGGCTGGACTGGTACAACTACCACCGACCCCACACCGGCATCAGCGGCCAGACCCCCGCCAGCCACGTCACCAACCTACCGGGACAACACACCTAGGGCCTGTCTTCCGGGTCTTCGCGGGGCCACGACGCTCCCCCAGCCTGGCGGCTGGGAGGTGCCCCCACCGTACGAGCTGCGATCCGGCGCCCTGCGGCAGCGCATGGGGGTACCTCCCGGGCCCCCGAGGGGCCCGGGGGAGCCAGACGCCGCGGCCTGATCCTCCCCCGGACCGGCGTCCGGGAGGTGCCCCCACGATCCGGAAGACAGGCCCTAGCGGACCTCGGAGATCTCCGGGCCGCGGCGGAGCGAGTCCAGGCCGCCGGCGAAGCGGGAGACCGTGGCGCCCTCGGCGGCCTGCTCCTTCTTCACGCCGTCGGGGACCATCTGCGCGTCCTGCGGCAGCTTGAGGACGATCGGGTCGCGCGGCGCCATCGGCGCCTGGCCGCGGACCACGACGGTGTCCCGGAAGATCTGCTCCAGCAGGCCGGCGGCCTGCGGCTGGACCGCGCCCTGGCCGGAGATCACGCCGCGCAGGAACCAGCGTGGGCCGTCCACGCCCACGAAGCGCACGACCTGCATGCCGCGCTTGCCGTCGGGAAGCTGCACCGGCACCCGCGCGCGCAGCTCCCAGCCGAGCGGGCCCTCGATCTCGTCGATCACGCCGCCCTGCTGCGTGATGCCCGCCGCGATCTCCTCGCGGACCTCGGACCAGATGCCCTCGCGGCGCGGCGCGGCGAACGCCTGGAGCTGGATGGCGCTGTCCTTGACCACCACGGTGGCGGCGACGATGGCGTCCCCGGCGACCTCGACGCGCAGTTCCATGCCCTGCACTCCGGGCACGAACAGCCCCCCGAGGTCGACCCTGCCCTCGGACGGATTGCCGACCTCGCTCACGTCCCAGGGGCCGTCCGGCCGGGGCGCCGGCTCCAGCCTGACCCGGCGCACCTCCGCCTCGTCGGGCTCGTCGGCGGCCTCCGCCTCGGCGGTGGCCTCGACCGCGTCCTCTGGCTCCTCGTTCCGCTTACGACGACGTCCGAACACGTCATTGTCCTTTCCGGTCGGCAGTCCCGCCGGGACCGACCGCAGCATAGGGGTTGTGCGCCTCCGCGTGCCCGCCCGTCGAGCCGAAACCCCCCGTGGCCCGCGCCGAGCCCGGCAGCTCCGTGACCTCGTGGAAACGCACCGTCTCGACCCGCTGGACGACGAGCTGGGCGACCCGGTCGAATGGCTGGAACCGCACGGTCTCCCGGGGGTCCAGGTTGATCACGATGACCTTGATCTCCCCACGGTACCCGGCGTCGATGGTGCCGGGCGCGTTGACCATGGCGACTCCGCAGCGGGCGGCGAGGCCGGAGCGCGGGTGCACGAAGGCGGCGTACCCGTCGGGGAGGGCGATGGAAACCCCGGTGGGCAGGACCGCGCGCTCGCCGGGCGCCAGCTCGGCGGCCTCGGTGGTCACCAGGTCGACGCCCGCGTCACCGGGGTGGGCCCGGGTGGGGATCGGGACCGCGGGGTCGGTCCGCCGGATCAGCACGTCAACCGGGGCTCTGCTCAGGGCACTCACGATGCAGACCCTACCGCCGACGGCGGGAAGGGGAGGCGAGCCTGCCATGCTTGGCCCTATGAAGCCGTATGACGAGCGACTGACCGTTCCGCGGACCTGGTGGGCGATCGCCGCGTTGGGCGTCTTCCTGCTCGGGGTCTCGCTGGCCCCGCTCGGGGCGGTCCCGCTGCTGTGCGGGCTGGCGGCGGGGGGCGCGCTGGCCGGAGTGGCGCTGAGCACCTACGGCTCGGCGCGGATCCGGGTCGTGGCCGGCTCGCTGATCGCGGGCCAGGCCAGGATTCCCCTCGCCGCCCTGGGAGAGGCCCGGGCGCTCGACGCCGACGAGGCGCGCGCCTGGCGCACCCATCGTGCGGATGCCCGGGCTCATATGCTGCTGCGGGCCTATATTCCGACGGCGGTGCGGGTGGAGGTCACGGACCCGGACGATCCGACGCCCTATCTGTACTTGTCGACCCGCCGTCCCGACCGCCTGACCGCGGCCCTGGCCGCCGCCCGCACGGACGCGGCCTAGCCCGGTCCGGCGGGCCGGCGGTCACGCCGCGCAGTCGCGGCAGACCGGCTGACCGTCCTTCTCGCTGGCGAGCTGGGAACGGTGGTGCACCAGGAAGCAGCTCATGCAGGTGAACTCGTCGGCCTGGCGCGGCAGCACCCGGACGGACAACTCCTCGTTGGAGAGGTCGGCCCCGGGCAGCTCCAGGCCCTCGGCCTGCTCGAACTCGTCCACGTCGACCGTGGAAGCCGACTTGTCGTTCCGCCGGGCCTTCAGCTCCTCGATGCTGTCCTCATTGACGTCATCGTCGGTCTTACGTGGAGTGTCGTAGTCGGTTGCCATTTCGTTCTCCCCCTCCGGGTGTCTGTGGTATCTCCAGCGCACGTAACGCGCGGGGGGCCGGACTTTGTGCCCGACCCGAGGCGGAGATTTTGCCTCACATCAAGTGGTGTTACTCAATCGACACCCAACCGAACGCCTGAAGAGGTGATCATTCCGGCTGCCGATCGGGCCGCGGACCGGCGAAAACGCCTGCTACGACCCCTTTGGGCCCGCTTCCACGGGCCCGCGTATGCGATTGATCACATCTCCTTCTTTCCCGTCGCGGCCTGCCGTCAGACCGGAATCGCCACCCGCATGACGAGCCCGCCGGTCTCCCGCGGCTCGGCCACGACATAGCCGCCGTGGGCGCGCGCCACCGACCGGACGATGGACAGCCCGAGACCGACTCCCTTGTCGCTACCCGTGCGCTGGGTGCGCAGCCTGCGAAAGGGTTCGAACATGTTGTCGATCTCGTAGGCCGGCACCACCGGGCCCGTATTCTCCACCACGAGAACCGCCTGCCCTGGCCGGGCCTCCGTATCCACCCGGACCCAGCCGCCCTCGGGAATGTTGTACCGCACCGCGTTCTGCACCAGGTTCAGCGCGATCCGCTCCAGCAGCACCCCGTTCCCCTGGACGTGGACCGGCGGCCGGGCCCCCCGTATCTCCACGCCCCTGGCGTGGGCCTCGCCGCGGGTCTGCTCGACGGCCTGCCCGGCCACCTCGGCCAGGTCCACCGGCTTGCGGTCCACCAGCTCGTTCTCGCTGCGGGCGAGCAGCAGCAGGCCCTCCACGAGCTGCTCGCTGCGCTCGTTGGTCGCCAGCAGGGTGTTCCCCAGCTGGATCAGCTCGGCGGAGGCGTCCGGGTCGGAAAGCTGGACCTCCAGCAGGGTCCGGTTGATCGCCAGCGGGGTGCGCAGCTCGTGCGAGGCGTTGGCGACGAAGCGCTGCTGCGCGGTGAACGCCCGGTCCAGCCGGTCCAGCATCTCGTCGAAGGTGTCCGCCAGCTCCTTGAGCTCGTCGTCGGGGCCGTCCAGCTCGATCCGCCGGTGCAGGTCGGACCCGGCCACCCGGCGGGCGGTGCGGGTGATCCTGCCCAGCGGGGAGAGCACCCGGCCGGCCATCACGTAGCCGAAGGCGAACGCCGCCACCGCGAGGCCGAGGAGCGCGAGGAGCGAGCTGCGCAGGAGCTGGTCGAGGGCGATGGCGCGCTGGGTGCCGGTGCACTTCTCGAACCAGAGCGTGAACTCCTCCTTCGTCACCGACTCGGGCAGCGGGGGGCAGCCCTCCGAGACGATCGTCAGGTCCGTCTGCGGCTCGTTGAACTCAATGGGCAGGGCGGTGCCGCGCTCCAGGGCCTGGGCCGCCAGCAGATAGATGATCGTCAGCAGCACGACCCCGGCGATCAGGAACATCCCGCCGTAGAGCAGGGTCAGCCGGATGCGGATGGTGGGCCGGAACCAGCTGTGCGGCTGGTCCGTCTCCCGCGGGTCCCACGGCGGCTTCGGCGGGGCCGCGGGCATCGGCGGATTGGGCGGCCGGGAGGGGCCGGGAGGGGACGAGGCTGCCATGGCTCAGATCCGGTACCCCGCGCCGGGCACGGTGGTGATCACCGGCGGATTGCCCAGCTTGCGGCGCAGCGTCATCACGGTGACCCGGACCACGTTGGTGAACGGGTCGGTGTTCTCGTCCCACGCCTTCTCCAGGAGTTGCTCGGCCGAGACGACCGTGCCCTCGCTGCGCATCAGGACCTCCAGCACCGCGAACTCCTTGGGCGCCAGGTTCACCTGCCTGCCGTCCCGGAGGACCTCCCGGCGGTTCGGGTCGAGCCTGATCCCCGACCGCTCCAGCACGGGCGGCAGCGGGGCGGTGGCGCGGCGGCCGAGGGCACGGACCCGGGCGATCAGCTCGCTGAACGCGAACGGCTTCGGCAGATAGTCGTCCGCGCCGATCTCCAGGCCCTCCACGCGGTCGCTGACGTCGCCCGAGGCGGTCAGCATCAGCACCCGGGTGGCGCGCCCGCTGTCGACGATGTGGCGGCAGACGTCGTCCCCGTGGACCAGGGGGAGATCGCGGTCGAGGACGACCACGTCGTAGTCGTTGAGATCGACGCGCTCGGTCGCGGCGGCCCCGTCGTAGACCACGTCCACCGCCATGGCCTGGCGGCGCAGCCCGGTGGCCACCGCGTCAGCGAGCAATTGCTCGTCCTCGACGACGAGTACGCGCACGTCCTGTCCTTCCTCGTCAGACCCCGGGGCAGGACCCGCTGCCTGCCGCCCCCGTCCGTCCCATCCTGCCCCGGCCCCCCGTAAATCACCGGTAAGGGCCGGGCCCGCGGGGGCGGGCGACGACGGCCGCGGGGAGGCCGCGGGACCGGCCGGCGGTGAATTTTGTTGCGGACAGGTTTCCGCCGTGAGCGCATCGGGGAGGAAGCTCCACAACCCCGCGACCCACCCCTTGTAGGCGGTAAGCCGCCCTGCGCTGCCGACCTTTCCAGGGGGTCCGCTGTGGTCGCACCCACCCCCGGCACCCCCCAGTGCCGCCGATCGAAGACGAGGGGGCGCACCTTGGACGCGTTCACCGCTGGAATCCTGCAGCGCATCGAGAACACCGAGTCCGATCTGCACCGCGCTCGTGAGGCCGGAGATGTGTTCACGATGGACGTCGAGCAGGCCGAGCTGGACGACCTGCGCCGACTTGCCGCCGAGCTCGTCCAGGAGCGGCTGGAGCACGGCGAAGATCCCCGGGCTCGCGGCGACCGTCAGGTCGTTGCCCGGCCGCTGCCCGGGCCGGCCGCCGGTCAGGGCGCCGGCCTCGCGGGCGATGAGATCCCCGGCGGCCAGGTCCCAGGGCGCGAGGCCGCGCTCGTAGAAGCCGTCCAGCCGGCCGCCGGCCACGTCGCACAGGTCGACCGCGGCCGAGCCGGAGCGGCGGATGTCCCGGACCCGGGGGATCAGCCGCTGCGCGACGGCGGCCTGGGCGGAACGGACGGTGGCGACGTAGTTGAAGCCGGTGCCGATCAGCGCCTGGTCCAGCGGCGGCGAGGGGCGCGGGCGCAGCGGCTCGGGCGCGGCGTCCGGCCGCAGCCGCTCGGCGCCGCCGCCCAGCACGGCCCGGTAGGTCTCGCCGCGCATCGGCGCCTCGACCACGGCGGCCACCACCTCGCCGTCCAGCTCGGCGGCGATGGAGACCGCCCACGTGGGCAGGCCGTACAGGTAGTTGACGGTGCCGTCGAGCGGGTCGATGACCCAGCGCACGCCGCTGCCGCCGCCGCTGACACCACCGCTGACGCCGCCCTCCTCGCCGAGGAACCCGTCGTCCGGGCGCCGCTCCGCCAGGAAGCCGGTGATCAGCTTCTCGGCCGCGACGTCCATCTCGGTGACGATGTCGATGGGGCTGGACTTGGTGGCCGCCACGCCCAGGTCGGCGGGGCGGCCGTCGCGCAGCAGCCGGCCGGCCCGCGCGGCGGCCTCCTGGGCCAGCGCGAGCAGTTCTCCGGCGAGTCCGGCCGCGGCCGGGTCGGCGGCGGCTCGGTCGGACGTGGCGCGGTCGGACATGGTGGGGTGCTCTCCTGCTCTTCGTCGTGGCTCACGCGTACGGGCTGTCGGCGCCCGCGGCGGCGGGCTTGGGCAGGCGGCCCGGGCAGCAGCCCACCGGGCAGACGTCGTGGCAGGGGCCCAGCGCGCCGAGGGCCGGGCGCCGCGGGGTCTCGCCGCGCTCCTCGGCCGCGCGCTCCAGCACCAGGTCGCGCAGGGCCGCCACGAAGCGCGGATCGGCGCCGACCGTGGCGGACCGCTCGACCGGCAGGCCCAGCTCCTCCGCCGTCCCCCTGGCCTCGGTGTCCAGGTCGTACCGCACCTCCATGTGGTCCGAGACGAAACCGATCGGGACCATGACCACGCCCGGCACGCCCTTGGCGTGCAGGGCCCTGAGGTGGTCGGTGATGTCCGGTTCGAGCCACGGGATGTGCGGCGCGCCGCTGCGCGACTGGTAGACCAGCTCCCACGGGTGGTCGGTGCCGGTGGCCTCGCGCACCGCGCGGGCGACGACGCGGGCGGCGTCCAGGTGCTGGGCGACGTACGCGCCGCCCGCCGGGCCGTGGCCGACCGGGGGGCCCGAGGTCTCGGCGGCGGACTCCGGGATGGAGTGGGTGGTGAACGCCAGGTGGGCGCCGTCCCGCGCCCGCTCCGGTAGCCGGTCCAGGGCGGCCAGCACGCCGTCGGTCACGGTCTCCAGGAAGCCGGGATGGTTGTAGTAGTGCCGCAGCTTGTCGACGCGCGGCAGTTCCAGCCCCTCGGCCCGCAGCGCCGCCAGGGCCGCCGCCAGGTCCTCGCGGTACTGGCGGCAGCCGGAGTAGGAGGCGTAGGCGCTGGTGGTGAGGGTCAGGACGCGGCGGCGGCCGTCGGCGGCCATCTCGCGGAAGGTGTCGGTGACGTAGGGGGCCCAGTTGCGGTTGCCCCAGTAGACGGGCAGGTCCAGGCCGTGCTCGGCGAAGTCGGAGCGGAGCGCGGCGAGCAGGGTCCTGTTCTGCTCGTTGATCGGGCTCACACCGCCGAACAGGTGGTAGTGGGCGCCGACTTCGGCCAGCCGCTCGCGCGGGATGCCGCGCCCGCGGGTGACGTTCTCCAGGAACGGCAGGACGTCGTCCGGGCCTTCGGGGCCGCCGAAGGAGAGCAGCAGCAGGGCGTCATAGGGATGCGGGTCGATGGCGCGGTCCATGTCTCCGCATCCTGCCACCAACGGACCGCGTCCCGCCGGGTGCCGATCGCCGGTGCGCACGCCCCGCTCGCCCCGGATTCCCCCATTCGGCCGTATGCGCACACTCCCTGCACGTCATCCCCGCAAGTGGCTTCCGTCGCGTGGCGATAGGTCGGGTTTTGCGGCTTCTGGGCGCCTTGCGGCCCATGTCTGCCGCGGGCGGACACGCCAACTCCCTTGCCCGGCGAGCACTTCCCGGCGCGGCGCCCGCCCCGTTCAGGCCCTAATGGAGTAGTGTGAAGCTCCCTTGGTCCTGGTCCCTGCGGCCCACGCGTGCAGCGAAGCTCGCGCCGGTCACCGCACGTGGCAAAGTGGTGACTGTGCCATAACCGCGGCTCAAGACCATGGCCCGACACGCCGGGCAAGTCGGCAAGGTTGTGGCAGGCTGCGCCCGGGCAAGTCACACTCGTCTAGCGGGAGCAGCGACGTACGTGACGTCGGCAGGCACCACCGGGAGGTCCTCGTGCCCGAACTGCGTGTCGTGGCCGTGAGCAATGACGGCACACGCCTGGTGCTCAAGGCTGCCGACAACACGGAATACACGCTTCCCATCGACGAGCGGCTGCGCGCCGCCGTCCGGAACGACAGGGCGCGGCTCGGCCAGATCGAGATCGAGGTCGAGAACCATCTGCGTCCGCGCGACATCCAGGCGCGGATACGAGCCGGCGCGACGGCCGAGGAAGTGGCCCAGTTCGCCGGCATCCCCGTGGAGCGGGTGCGCCGCTTCGAGGGCCCGGTGCTGGCCGAGCGCGCCTTCATGGCGGAGCGCGCCCGCAAGACGCCGCTGCGGCGCCCCGGCGAGACGGCCGGGCCGCAGCTCGGCGACGCGGTCGCCGAGCGCCTGATGCTGCGCGGCGCCGAGAAGGACGCGGTGCGCTGGGACTCCTGGCGCCGGGACGACGGCACCTGGGAGGTGCTGCTCGTCTACCGGGTGGCCGGCGAGACGCACTCGGCGAGCTGGACGTACGACCCGCCGCGGCGCCTGGTGCAGGCCGTGGACGACGAGGCTCGTTCGCTGCTGGGCGAGACGGACGACACGCCGGAGCCGAGCACGCCGTTCGTGCCACGCATCGCCCGGCTGCCCCGGGAGGGCGACCGCCCGCCCGCGCCGCGCACGTCGAGCGAGAGCGACACCGACTCGCTCACCAGCCTGCTGGAGGCGGTCCCCAGCTTCCGGGGCGACCTGGTCGTACCCGAGCAGGCCGGGCCGCCGGCGGCCTCGGTCGCGGCCCCGGGCACCGGGGACGAGGCCGACGACGAGGAGGCGGCCCTCGGGGGCGCCGCGCCGGCGGCCAGCGCCGGGTCCACGTACGCGGACGTGCTCATGCCGCGCTCGGTGGGCGGCCACCGGGACCGCCTGACCGGCAGCACCGACCGCCAGGCCGAGGCGGACGGCGTCCGCCCCGGCCGCCGGGCGGCCGTGCCGAGCTGGGACGAGATCGTGTTCGGCACCCGCCGCAAGAAGAAGGACTGAGCGGACCGGAAAGGCCGGGCGGACCGGTCAGCCCGGCTCCGGGCCCCTGGCGACAGGGCGCCCGGGGTCGGCGGTCCACTCGCTCCACGACCCGGGGTACAGCGCCGCCTCGACGCCCGCCACGGCGAGCGCCAGCACCTCGTGGGCGCCGGAGACGCCCGAGCCGCAGTAGACGCCCACCTCGGCGCCCGGCACCGCGCCCAGCTCCGCGAAGCGCGCGGCCAGCTCCGCCGCCGGCCGCAGCCGTCCGTCCGGGCCGACGTTCTCCGTGGTCGGCGCCGACCGGGCGCCGGGGATGTGCCCGCCGACCGGATCGACCGGCTCCACCTCGCCCCGGTACCGCTCCCCCGCCCTGGCGTCGAGCAGCACCCCGGTCGTGGCCAGCCGGGCCGCCGCGTCCGCGTCCAGCACGGGCAGCGCCCCGGGCCTGGGCGTGAAGTCGCCCTCGGCCGGCGCGGGCTCCTCGGTGGTCAGCTCGCCGTCCCACGCGGCCAGCCCGCCGTCCAGCACCCGCACCCGCTCGTGCCCGGTCCAGCGCAGCAGCCACCAGGCCCGCGCGGCGCCCCAGCCCTGCCCGCCGTCGTAGACCACGACCGGGCGGTCGTGCGAGACACCCGCGCGGCGCATCGCGGCGCCGAAGACCCCGGGGTCGGGCAGCGGATGCCGGCCGCCGGGGCCGGGCGGGCCCGCCAGCTCGGTGTCCAGGTCCACGTAGACCGCGCCGGGCAGGTGGCCCCGCGCGTACGCGGGCCGGCCGGGCGGGCCGCCGAGCTGCCAGCGCACGTCGAGCAGAACGGGCCGCTCGTCCGGCGCCGTCCCGGGGCCGAGTGCGGCGGCGAGCCGGGCGGTGGAGATCATTGCTGTCATGGGGGCCATTCTCTCCGTATTCGGGGGGAGACTGGTCTGTACGAGTAACGGCAGTGGCGCGATGGTCCTACAGGAGAAGAGACGAGGATGACCGAAGCAGCGAGTCCGCCGGTTTCCGGAACGCACCGCTGGGTAAGTCTGATGGTCCACGACCTGGCCGCGAGCCAGGAGTTCTACCGCTCGTTGTTCGGCTGGGAGTTCGAGGAGGGGCCGGCGCAGCTCGGTCCGTATGTGCAGGCCGTCGTGGACGGCCGTCCGGTCGCGGGACTCGGTGAGATCGCGCAGGGGGTGCGGCGCCTGGTGGCGTGGCTGCCGTACATCGCCACGACCGACGCCGACGCCACGGCGATGCTGATCCGCGACTGCGGCGGCACGGTGGCGGTCGGCCCGCTGGAGGTCGACCAGGTCGGCCGGCTGGCCATTGCCGCGGACGTCGGCGGTGCCTCGTTCGGCGTCTGGCAGGGCGGGCCGCGCAAGTACGGCCCGATCCAGGGGCAGACGGGCGCCCCCTGCTGGAACGAGCTGATCGCCGCCGACACCTCGGGCGTCAGCAAGTTCTACTCGGTGGTCTTCGGCTACGACACGCTGCCCGTGCCCGGCGCGCCGGAGGACCTGGACTACCTGGCGCTGCACCTGGAGGGCCACAAGGTCGCCGGGATCCGCGGCGTGGGCGGCGCCGCCCTGCCGCACGACCGGGGTCCGCACTGGCTGACGTACTTCTCGGTGCCGGACGTCGACGAGGCCCTGCGCCGCGTCGCCGCCCTCGGCGGGCGGCAGCTCAGCGAGCCCGAGGAGTCGTCCTTCGGGCTGTGGGCCCGGGTCGCCGACCGGGAGGGCGCCCCCTTCGCGGTGCTCCGCCCCGCGCGGTCCTGATCACCGGCGGGCGGGTGCGGCCGGCCGCGGTCCTGGCCGACCGCACCGGCCCGTCTCAGGCCCTGGCCGTGCCGAGCTGCGGAGGCACGCCGTCGGCGGGCAGCACGTCCGGGGAGAGCGCTCCGGCGCCCGCCGCCGCGGCCGTCAGCCGGCGGCGGTGGTGCCGTCGGCACAGCACCTCGTAGCCGACCTCGCCGCGCGTACCGACATCGCCCACGACCACCTGCGCGCCCTCGACCACCATCCGGCCGCCGACCGTGCGCGCGTTGTGCGTGGCGCGCGCCCCGCACCAGCACAGTGCCTCGACCTGGAGCACCTCGACGCGGTCGGCCAGCTCGATCAGCCGCTGCGAGCCGGGGAAGAGCCTGGTCCTGAAGTCGGTGGTGATGCCGAACGCGTACACGTCGATGCCCAGGTCGTCCACGACCCGCGCGAGCTGGTCGACCTGCGCGGGCGACAGGAACTGCGCCTCGTCGGCGATCACGTAGTCCACGCGCCCGCCCGCCGTCAGGTGCTTCACCAGGTGGGCGTGGAAGTCGAAGCCCTCGTCGGCCTCGACGGCGTCGGTGACCAGGCCGAGCCGCGAGGACAGCCGGCCCTCCCCCGCCCGGTCGTTGCGGGTGAAGATCATGCCCGACAGGCCGCGGGCGGAGCGGTTGTGCTGGATCTGCAGGGCCAGCGTGCTCTTCCCGCAGTCCATCGTGCCGGAGAAGAAGGCGAGTTCAGGCAACGGTACGGGCTCCAGGTCAGGTTCGTACTTCGAGGAGCGGGACGAGCTGCTCGGCCGGGGTCACCGAGCCGTGCATGCCGACGAGGGCGGACTCGTGGGGCTCCGACGTGCTGGCGACGACGCAGGCGGTGCCGGTCATCGCCACCACCACATCACCGACGCGGGAGCGCACCCGCGGCTCCATCCCGGCGCCGGGCGGCCCGAACCAGCCCAGCTCCACGGCCTCGTCCCGGGTCACCACCCACGCGTGCCCGGCCAGCACCTCGCGCCAGACCGCGTACACGTCGGGCGCGGCACCGGGCACCGCGTACAGGTGGCGGGCGCGGCCCTCGCCGCCGAGGTGGGCGACCCCGGCCCGCAGCTCCCAGTCGTCGTCGAAGTCGAACCGGGCCTCGCCGGCCGACGCCACGTCGACCATGCCGTGGTCGGCCGTGATGTACAGCACCGAGCGGGGCGGCAGCTGCTCCGCGAGCCGCTGGGCGAGCCCGTCCACGTAGCGCAGCTCGCGCCGCCAGGCGTCGGAGTCCACGCCGAAGCGGTGGCCGGTGGCGTCCAGCTCCGCGTAGTAGGTGTAGACGAGAGCGCGGTCCGCGACGGCGAGGCGGCGCGCGGCGAGGTCCATGCGCTCCCCCGCGTCGAGGCGGCCGAGGAACGTGCCGCCGGAGAGCGCGACCCGGGTGAGCGGCGTGTGCTCGAAGTGCGGGGTGGAGACCTGGGAGGCGGCGACGCCCGCGGCGTGCGCGAGCTGGAAGACGGTGGGGTGGGGCTGCCACAGCCTGGGGTCCGTCCACGGGTCCCAGCGGAGCTGGTTCATCACCTGGCCGGAGGCCGGGTCGAGCACCTTGTACCCGGCCAGGCCGTGGGCGGCGGGGGCGAGCCCGGTGCCGACGGAGGCGAGCGAGGTGGCCGTCGTGGAGGGAAACCCGGCGGTGATCGGCTCGCCGGCGCCGGCCCGCGAGGTGGGCAGCAGGGAGGTGAGGAACGGGGCCGCCTCCGGGTGCGCGCGCAGCGCCTCCCAGCCGAGCCCGTCGACGAGGAAGAGGCAGACCCGGTCCGCGGGCGGCAGGCGCAGCCCGGAGGCCATGCCCGGGACCCCCAGACCGGCCGCGGCGGCGGGCAGCACGTCGGCCAGCGAGCCGGACCCGTACCGCGGCGCGGGCGCCCCGCGCGGGTCCAGCGGCTCGGGGTCCTGGTCGGGGGGCGGCGGGGCGTGCGACCCTCTGCCCGGCGGGGAGAGGGTCACCTCCCGGTCACCGCGGTGGCCTCGGAGAGGGCCTGGGCGAACTCCAGGGTCTGGCGCACCGTCTCGGGGCCGTCGCCCGCCTCGCTGATGCGCAGCGAGAGGTCGTCGGCGGTGGTCGAGCCCGTGTACCCGTGGTCGGCCTCGCAGTTGGGGTCGCCGCAGCTCGCGGGCTCCATGTCGATGCGGGAGACGGCGCCCCAGCCGATGGTCAGCACGACCTCCCGGGGCACGGTGCCCGGCACGTACGACTGGGGGTCGGCGACGACGCGGCTGATGACGACGGAGGAGATCCGGGAGAGCTTCACGGATTCCGTGGAGGTGGTGGCGTAGGGCGCGGGCGCCGTGCTGTCGGCGGACTGCTCGTCGGTGTGGCTGACGATGAAGCGGGTGCCGGTCAGCACGAGGACCGTGGCGTGCCGGCGCACCTCGTTGCTGTCGAAGGTCGTCTCCTGGTGGACCAGGAAGGAGACGACGGGCTCGCGGCCCACGGCAGCCTCCACCGCCTCGGCGACCAGCGCGGGGTAGTACCCACTGCGCTCGATCGCCTCCCGCAGCCCCTGGGACGTCGTACCGGTCTTCGCCATGCGCCCCATCCTAAGGGGCGGCCCGGACCCCGGAGGAGTCGTCGGCGGTCAGTACGCGGGGAGCCGACGCGGGCCCAGATCCGCGCGCGGGGGCGGCGGCGCCACCCACACCGTCGCGGCCAGCGCGGTCGCGCCGCGCGGGGCGACGACGACCGGCTCCAGTTCGACCGCGGAGATCTCGGGCCGGTCGTCCACCAGGCGTCCGAGGCGCAGCAGCAGCTCCTCCAGCGCGGCGGTGTCGACCGGGCGGGCGCCGCGCCAGCCGAACAGCATGGGGGCGGCCCGGATCGAGCGGACCAGTTCGGCGGCGTCCCGGTCGGTGACGGGCAGCAGCCGGTGAGCGAGGTCGCCCAGCAGCTCCGAGGGCGGTCCGGCCAGGCCGAAGGAGAGGACGGCGCCGATGGCCGGGTCGACGGCGGCCCGCACCACGGTGTCCACGCCGCGGGGCACCATCGCCTGCACGACGGGCTGCAGCTCGGCGGGGTTCCCGAGCTGCCCGGTCAGCTCGGCGTAGGACCGGCGCAGCTCGGGCTCGGTGGCGATGCCGAGCCGGACGCCGCCCAGGTCGGACCGGTGCCGCAACCAGGGGGCCGTGGTCTTCAGGGCGACCGGGAAGCCGATCCGGCGGGCCGCCGCGGCGGCGGTGTCCACGTCGGGGGCGGGCAGCGCGGGCTGGACCGGGATGCCGTAGGCGCCGAGCAGGAGGCGGGTGCGCTCCTGGCCGAGGGCGGTGCCGGGCAGGGCGCCGCCGGGCTCGGGCGGCACGGCGGCAGCGGCCGGGGCGGCGGGAGCGGCGGGGCCGACGACGTCGGCGAGCAGCCGGGCGGCGACCTGCTCGTGGATGTCGTCGAACTCCGGGACGCGGCCCGGTTCGGCGGCCCGGGCGCGCCACTCGGCGTGCCGGACGGCCTGGGCCAGGGCGCGGACGGCCCGCTCGGCGGAGGGGTAGGCGGGCATGCCCTGGGCGTTGAGGGCCGCGGCCAGCTCCTCCAGGGCGAGGTGGGTGACGACGACGGGCTTGTCGGCCTTGGCGTCGGCCACGGCCAGGTGCAGGGCGGCCATCAGGTCGAGGTCGTGGGTGACCCGGGTGTCCTCCCCGACGATGGGCAGCGCGGTGACCACGACGGCGTCCACGCCGGGGTCGGCCAGTGCGCCGGACAGCGCCCGGTGGTAGTCGGCGGGCGTCGCGCCGGGGCCGAGGCTGGCCAGCGGCAGCGGGCGCAGCCCCTGGGCGCGGCAGGCGTCGTGGGCGATCAGGCCGAGGGCCTCGGCGTTGCCGACGACCGCGACGTTCGGGCCCCGGGGCAGCGGCTGGCGGGCGAGGAGGAGCCCGGTGTCGACCAGTTCCACGGCGGTGTCGGCCTCGATCACGCCGGCCTGGCTGAGCAGGGCCGAGACGGTGCCCTCGGGGGCGTGACCGGCCGGCACGGCGTGACCGTGCGGGGGCGCGCCGCCGCTGTGCCGTCCGCCGCGCACCACCACGACCGGCTTGCCCGCGGCGGCGCTGCGGCGGGCGACGCGGGTGAACTTCCGCGGGTTGCCCACGGATTCCAGATACATGAGGACGACATCGGTGGCCGGGTCCTCGTACCAGTACTGAAGGGCGTCGTTGCCGGACACGTCGGCCCGGTTGCCCGCGGAGAGGAAGGTGGACAGACCGGCGCCGCGCCGCTCCAGCTCGTCCAGGACCGCGATGCCGATGGCGGCGGACTGGGTGAACAGGCCGATCCGCCCGGCGCTGGGCAGGCGCGGGGCGGGGCTGGCGTTGAGCCGGACGGCGGGCGCGGTGTTGATCACACCGAACGCGTTCGGTCCGATGATCCGCATGCCGTACGAGCGGGCCAGGTGCACCAGCTCGCGCTGCTCCTCGCGGCTGTGCCCGGCGGCCAGCACGACCAGGCCCTGCACCCCGTGCTCGCCGCACTCGGCCACCACCTCCGCGACCCGGTCGGCGGGCACGGCGAGGACGGCCAGGTCGACGGGGGCGGCGATGTCGCGCACCGAGCGGAAGGCGGGCACGCCCTCCAGCACGGTCCGGCCCGGGTCGAGGGCGGCGTTGACCGCGTACACCTCGCCGGTGAAGCCGCCGCCGAGCAGCCCGGCGAGTACCGTCCGCCCGGCCCCGCCGGGGCGGCGGCCGGCGCCGATGACGGCGACGCTGCCGGGGGCGAGCAGCCGCTGCACGGACCGGGCCTCGGCGCGCTGCTCCCGCGCGCGCATGACGGCGACCGACTCGGCGGTGGGCTCCAGGTCGAGGGTGAGGTGGACGGAGCCGTCCGCGAAGGAGCGGCGCTGGGAGTAGCCGGCGTCCGTGAACACCTTGATCATCTTGGTGTTGGCGGGCAGCACCTCGGCCTCGAAGCGGCGGATGCCGCGCTCCCTGGCGACGGCGGCGATGTGTTCGAGGAGGGCGGAGGCCACGCCCCGGCCCTGGTGGGCGTCCTGCACGAGGAACGCGACCTCCGCGCGATCGGCGCCGCCGGAGGCGGGTCGCCCCTCCTCGTCCACGCGGTCGTAGCGGACGGTCGCGAGGAACTCGTCGCCGACGGTGGCGGCCAGGCCGACCCGGTCCACGTAGTCGTGGTGGGTGAAGCGGTGCACGTCGCGGGCGGACAGCCGGGGGTGGGGCGCGAAGAACCGGTAGTACTTCGACTCGTCGGACACCCGCTCGTAGAAGCTGACCAGGCGGTCGGCGTCCGCCGGGGTGATGGGCCTAATGTGCGCGGTGCCGCCGTCGCGGAGCACCACGTCGGCCTCCCAGTGGGCGGGGTAGTGAGGCTGGGCGGGCGTCCGCATGGGTTCAGCGTACGGTTGACCCTGTCCGGACGGCAGCGTCGCGCACCGTCCGCGACGACCGCTCGCGAAACTGAACCACCCCGGAGGGCAACACCATGGCCGAGCGCCGCGTCTCCATCGGCTGGGCCGAAGGGCTGCACGCCCGTCCCGCCTCGATCTTCGTCCGTGCCGCGACCGCCACCGGCGTGCCGGTGACCATCGCCAAGAAGGGCGGCACCCCCGTGAACGCCGCCTCCATGCTCGCCGTGCTGAGCCTGGGTGCCGAGGGCGGGGAGGAAATCGTCCTGGCTTCCCAGGCCGACGACGTGACGGCCGCCGAGGCCGCGCTCGACCGGCTGGCGAAGCTCGTTTCCGAGGGCCTTGAGGAGCTTCCGGAAACAGTGTGAAAAAATTGTTCGCACCGCCCGGGAATTCTGGGCAGCAGAATTCCCGGGCCGGATTTCCCCGAGGGAATTCCCAGCCCTTTTCCTCAGGTGTATACGGTCGCTGTTAAATCTGGCCGCGAACCGTGTTTACGGCAGGTTTCGGGCTTCTCACAGCGACCGAACGGAACTGCCGGCGGGCGGGCGTCGCCCGTTCGAGCTGGGCCGCCGACAGGGCCCGCGCCCGCTCCGCGTCGCCGCGCGCGATGGCGTCCACCAGGGCGCCCCGCTCCTGCCAGACGACCACGGCACGGGAGACCGGCTCCGCCGCGTACAGCCAGGTGATCTTGCGCCGCAACTGCACCAGCAGGGACGTGAGGCCCGGGCTGCACGTCGCCTGGGCGACCGTCTCGTGGAACCAGTCGCCCAGCGACCGCAGGTCCGCCTCCTGGCCCTGGCCTGCGCGCTGGCGCCCGAGCCGGACGAGCCCGCGCAGCACCTTCAGATGCGCCTCCGTGCGCCGCTGCGCCGCGCGCGCCGCGCCCAGCGGCTCCAGCAGCGCCCTTATGTCCAGCAGGTCGGCCGCCTCACGGTCGCCGAGCTGCGCCACGCAGGCGCCGGCGTGCCGCCGCGAGACGACGAAGCCCTCGGACTCCAGCGTGCGCAGCGCCTCGCGCACCGGGACCCGGGAGACCCCGTACCGCTGCGCGAGCTGCTCCTCGGCCAGCCGGGTGCCGGGCGGCAGGACTCCGCCGACAATGTCGTCACGGATCGCCGTGCATACCGTGTGCGCGGAGATACGCATGAACAAACCCCCACAGACATAGCCGGCTTCAGCCCTGTTGCATTACTACCGGGTCACTAGCCCGAACTGTATGGCAAAAAACCCGGCATGCCGATAGCGCCCCCCGAAAAGCCACCGATTTTCGGCCGTAAACGTGGAAGCCGTACACGGGTACGGCCGCGAATACCGACGACCGCGAGCCCCGGGCGGGCGTGCCCGGGGCTCGCGCCGACTGCCGTGCGCCGGTCAGCCGCCGATGACCGTGACCTCGCCGATCCCGAGGTCACGGACCGGCCCGGCGATCTGCTCGGCGTCCCCGACGAGCACGGTCACCAGCCCGTCGGCGGGCAGCGCCCGGACCACCGCCGCGGACGCCTCCACCGTGCCGGTCTCGGCCAGCCTCGCGTACAGCCGCGCCTGGAAGTCGTCCGGCAGCTCCTCCTCGACCTGGTCGGCCAGGGTGCCCGCCACGGCCCCCGCCGTCTCGAAGCTGAGCGGCGCCACGCCCACCAGGTACTGCACGGCGGCGTCCCGCTCCTCGTCCGTCAGGCCCTCGGCGGCCAGCGTGCGCAGCACCTGCCACAGATCGGCCAGCGCCGGGCCGGTCACATCGGTCGCCACCGAGCCCCGGATGCCCAGCAGCGCCAGGCCGGTGCCGTCCGCGCTGGAGCGCAGCACCTGGCTGAACGCGCGGATGCCGTACGTGTAGCCCTTCTCCTCGCGCAGCACGCGGTCCAGCCGGGAGGTGATCGTGCCGCCGAGGCAGTAGATGCCGAGCCGCCGCGCCGGATAGACCGGGTCGTGCCGGTCGGGGCCGATCCGGCCGATGAGGAGCTGCGTCTGCACCGCGCCCGGGCGGTCCACGACGACGACGCGCGGGGTGTCGTTGACGGCGGCCGGCGACCAGACGGGCGGCTCGGCGGCGGACCCGGTCCACGCGCCCAGGGTGTCCTTCAGCACCGCGTCCAGGTCGATGCCGGTGAGGTCCCCGACGACCACGGCGGTGGCCGCGGCGGGCCGGATGTGCGCGTCGTAGAAGGCGCGCACGGCCTTGGCGTCGATCCGCTCCACGGTCTCGGCGCTGCCCTGCCGGGGCCGCGACATCCGGGACTCGGCCGGGAAGAGCGTCGCGTACATCGCCATCGCCGCGCGGCGGCCGGGGTTGGCCAGCTCGTGCGGGATCTCGTCCAGGCGGTTGCGCACCAGCCGCTCGACTTCGCTGTCCGCGAAGGCGGGGGCGCGCAGGGCGTCCGCGAGGAGTCCGAGGGCCTTCGTCAGCCGGGAGGCCGGGACCTCCAGCGAGACCCGCAGGCCGGCGTGGTCGGCGTGCGCGTCGAGGGTGGCGCCGCAGCGCTCCAGCTCGGCGGCGAACTCCTCGGCCGTGTGCTTGTCGGTGCCCTCGCTGAAGGCGCGGGCCATGATCGTGGCCACGCCCTCCTGCCCCGGGGGCTCGGCCTCCAGCGGCGCGGTCAGGTTCATCTCGACGGCGATGACCCGCTGGCCGGGCCGGTGACTGCGCAGCACGGTCAGCCCGTTGGGCAGGCCGCTCCGCTCCGGCGCCGGGAACGCCCACGGCCTGGGCTCCCCGCCCGCCGGCCGCGGGTGGAGTCGCATGGTGGTGGCGTCCGTCACTGATCCGCCCCTTCGGTCTCGGAGTCGGTCGACTCGGTGGTCTCGCCGGAGCTGTCGGCCGGCCCGGTCGGCTCGTAGACGAGCACGGCGCGGTTGTCCGGGCGGAGCTGGGCGGCGGCCACCGCCCGCACCTCCTCGGGGGTCACCTCCAGGATGCGCCGCACCGCGCTGAACGCCAGCGTCGGGTCGCCGAAGAGCACGGCGTACTTGCACAGTTCGTCGGCCCGGCCGCCGACCGTGGCCAGCCGGTCCAGCCACTCGCGCTCCAACTGGGCCTGGGCGCGCTCCATCTCCTCCGGCGTCGGGCCCTCCTCGGCGAACCGGGCCAGCTCCTCGTCCAGGGCCGCCTCGATGTCCGCGATCTCCGCGTCGCCCGAGGTCTTCACGTCCAGCCAGCCCATCGAGGGCGCGCCGGCCAGCCGCAGCAGGCCGAAGCCGGCCGAGACGGCCGTCCGGTCGCGCCGCACCAGCCGGTTGTGCAGGCGGGACGACTCGCCGCCGCCCAGCGCGGTCAGGGCCAGGTCGGCGGCGTCGGCCTCCCGGGTGCCGTCGTGCGGCAGCCGGTAGGCCGCCATCAGGGCGCGGGCCGGGACGTCCTCGCGGACCACCTCACGCAGCTCCTCGCCGATGATCAGCGGCAGGGTGCCGTCGCGGGGCGGGCGCTTGCCGTCGTGGGCGGGGATCGGCCCGAAGTACTTCTCGGCCCAGGCCAGGACCTGCGCCGGGTCGATGTCGCCGACGACCGCCAGGACCGCGTTGTTGGGCGCGTAGTAGGTGCGGAAGAACTCCCGGGCGTCCTCCAGCGAGGCGGCGTCGAGGTCGGCCATGGAGCCGATGGGGGTGTGGTGGTAGGGATGCCCGTCGGGGAAGACCATGGCGGTCAGCTTCTCGAACGCCGTGCCGTAGGGGACGTTGTCGTACCGCTGGCGGCGCTCGTTCTTGACGACGTCGCGCTGGTTCTCCATGGACTCCTCGTCCAGCGCCGACAGCAGCGTGCCCATGCGGTCCGCCTCCAGCCACAGGGCCAGTTCGAGCTGGTGGGCGGGCATGGTCTCGAAGTAGTTGGTGCGTTCGAAGCTGGTCGTGCCGTTCAGCGAGCCGCCGGCTCCCTGGATGAGCTCGAAGTGCCCGTTGCCCTTCACTTGGGCCGAGCCCTGGAACATCAGGTGCTCGAAGAGGTGCGCCAGTCCGGTGCGGCCCTGGACCTCGTGGCGGGAACCGACGTCGTACCAGAGGCAGACGGCGGCGACCGGGGTGAGGTGGTCCTCGGAGAGCACCACGCGCAGCCCGTTGGCCAGTCTGTGCTCGGTGGCGGTGAGCACACCGGCGGTGTCCTGCGGGATGGCCGTGTGGCCCATGGGCATGAGGTCCCTTCGCTCGGACGGTCGAGGTCTACGTCACCTTATGCAAGGTGAGCCCGGGTGTGCGAAGTTCCCGGTTGTCAGCGGGGCGGTCCACAATGGTCGCCAGCAACCCCGCCCGCCGCACGAAGGAGCCTGCCGCGATGGCCCGCCGCAGCACGAAGTCCCCGCCTCCCGAGCAGTTCGAGGAGCGCATCCTCGACATCGACGTCGTCGACGAGATGCAGGGCTCCTTCCTGGAGTACGCGTACTCCGTCATCTACTCCCGGGCCCTGCCGGACGCGCGGGACGGGATGAAGCCGGTGCACCGCCGGATCCTGTACCAGATGCACGACATGGGGCTGCGGCCCGAGCGCGGCTACGTGAAGTGCGCGCGCGTCGTGGGCGAGGTGATGGGCAAGCTGCACCCGCACGGTGACACGGCGATCTACGACGCGCTGGTGCGGATGGCGCAGCCGTTCTCGATGCGGGTGCCCCTGGTGGACGGCCACGGGAACTTCGGTTCCCTGGGGAACGACGACCCGCCCGCGGCCATGCGGTACACGGAGTGCCGGTCGGCCCCCGCGGCCGGGCTGATGGTGGAGTCGATCGACGAGGACACCGTCGACTTCGCCCCCAACTACGACGGCAGCGAGCGGGAGCCGGTGGCGCTGCCCGCCGCCTATCCGAACCTCCTGGTGAACGGGGCGAGCGGGATCGCGGTCGGCATGGCGACGAACATGCCGCCGCACAACCTGACGGAAGTCATCGCGGCGGCCCGGCATCTGATCCGCCATCCCAACGCCGACCTGGCGGCGCTGATGCGCTTCGTGCCCGGCCCCGACCTGCCGACGGGCGGTCAGATCGTCGGTCTGGACGGCATCAGGGACGCGTACGAGACGGGCCGCGGCACGTTCCGGATGCGGGCCACGGTGACGGTGGAGAAGGTCAGCGCGCGGCGGCGCGGGCTGGTGGTGACGGAGCTGCCGTTCACCGTCGGCCCGGAGAAGGTGATCGCCAAGATCAAGGACCTGGTCAACGCCAAGCGGCTGCAGGGCATCGCGGACGTCAAGGACCTCACCGACCGGGAGCACGGGCTGCGCCTGGTCATCGAGGTGAAGAACGGGTTCAACCCGGAGGCGGTCCTCGCCCAGCTCTACAAGCTGACGCCGATGGAGGAGACCTTCGGCATCAACAACGTGGCACTGGTGGACGGCCAGCCGCTGACGATGGGCCTCAAGGAGCTGCTGGAGGTCTATGTCGACCACCGCTTCGAGGTGGTGCGGCGGCGCAGCGAGTTCCGCCGGGGCAAGCGGCGGGACCGGCTGCACCTGGTCGAGGGCCTGCTCGTCGCGCTGCTCGACATCGACGAGGTCATCCGGCTGATCCGCTCCAGCGACAACGCGGCGGAGGCCAAGGAGGCCCTGATCGCGCGCTTCGGGCTCTCCGAGACGCAGACGCAGTACATCCTGGACACCCCGCTGCGGCGGCTGACCCGGTTCGACCGGCTGGAGCTGGAGGCGGAGCGGGACCGGCTCACGGTCGAGATCGAGGAGCTGACCCGGATCCTCGACTCGGACGCGGAGCTGCGGAAGCTGGTCTCCTCGGAGCTGGCCGAGGTCGGCAAGAAGTACGGCACGCCGCGCCGTACGGCGCTGCTGGAGTCCGAGGGCGACCGGGCCGAGGCGGTGCCGCTGGAGGTCTCCGACGACCCCTGCCGGGTGCTGCTGTCCTCGACCGGGCTGCTGGCCCGCAGCGCGGACGGCGACATGGCGTTCGCGGAGAGCGGCAGGAGAGGCAAGCACGACGTGATCGTCTCGGCGGTGCCGACCACCACGCGGGGCGAGATCGGCGCGGTGACGTCGGCGGGCCGGCTGCTGCGGATCTCCGTGGTGGACCTGCCGCAGCTCCCGCACAGCGCGTCGGCGCCCAGCCTGGCGGGCGGGGCCCAGCTGTCGGAGTTCCTGTCGCTGACGGCGGACGAGCGGGTGGTGTGCCTGACCACCCTGGACGAGTCCTCGCCGGGCCTGGCGATCGGCACCGAACAGGGCGTGGTGAAGCGGGTGGTGCCGGACTACCCGGCGAACAAGGAGGAGCTGGAGGTCATCTCCCTCAAGGAGGGCGACCGGATCGTGGGCGCCGCCGAGCTGCACACGGGCGAGGAGGACCTCGTCTTCATCACCAGCGACGCGCAGTTGCTGCGGTACCCGGCCGCGCAGGTGCGTCCGCAGGGCCGCCCGGCGGGCGGCATGGCGGGCGTCAAGCTCGCCGAGGGCGCGCGGGTCATCTCGTTCACGGCCGTCGATCCGGCGGGCGACGCGGTGGTGTTCACGGTGGCGGGCGGCAGCGGCACGCTGGACGACTCGCTGGGGACGGCCAAGCTCACGCCGTTCGACCAGTACCCGCGCAAGGGGCGGGCCACGGGCGGGGTGCGGTGCCAGCGGTTCCTGAAGGGCGAGGACCGGCTGACGTTCGCGTGGGCCGGGGCGGCGCCGGCGAGGGCGGCGACGGCCGCCGGGGCCCCGGTGGAGCTGCCGGAGCCCGATCCCCGCCGGGACGGCTCGGGGACGCCGCTGGCGAAGGCGATCGCGGTCGTCGCGGGTCCGGTGTAGCGGCTCAGTCGCGGTCGCCGTCGCCGTCCGGCTCCTCGTCGGCGGCCACGGCGGCCACTGCGGCGTCGAAGTCGTCGGGGTCGCCCGTGTCGTCCGGGTCGTCCAGGAAGCGCCGGACCTCCGCCATGCCGTCGTCGGCGGGTTCGCCCTCCGCCGCGACGCAGTCGGCCAGCTCCTTGCGGAGCGCCTCGGCGTCGATCCCGGCCCCGATCAGCACCAGTTCGGTGCCGGTCCCGGCGGTGGGCGCCGGGTAGAACCGCAGGAACCGGCCGACGGCGTGCAGGAGGAGCCGTTCGGTGCCGAGGGGAACGCCGAGGGAGACAAAGCCCTTGATCCGGTAGAGCCCGGCCGGCCGGGTGTCCAGGAAGCGCATCAGGCGGCGCGCGGCGAGGGGCCGCGCGGCGGTGAACGACACGCTGTCGTAGGCGGTGTGGACGTGGGCGCGCGGATCGTCCTCGTCGGCGGCCAGGTCGGCGAACGAGAGCTGCCGCGCGCCCGTCCACCGCTCCCGTTCCTCCGCGCGGTCGAAGAACAGGCCCGGGTCGACGCGCCCGTGCACGGCCTCGACGACCGGCACGCCGCCGCCGCGCTCGCGCAGATCGGCCAGGAGGGCGGCGCGCCGGGCGGCGTCGATCCGGTCGGTCTTGTTGAGCACCAGGAGGTCGGCGGCGCCGAGATGCCGGCTCCGCTCCGGCTCGGCCGCGTCCACGACCTGCACGAGCCCGCCGTACACGATGTGCGGGTTCTCGCTGGCGAGGATCATCCTGATCAGCGCGGGCGGCTCGGCCAGCCCGCTGGCCTCCACGACGACGAGGTCGATGCCCGTGCCGGGCCGCGCCAGTCGCTCCAGGGCCGCGTCCAGATCCTCGGTGTCGACGGCGCAGCACAGGCAGCCGTTCCCGAACGACGCCACCGCGTCCACCTGCCCGGCCACCAGCATGGCGTCGACCGGGATGCTGCCGAAGTCGTTGACGACGGCGCCGATCCGGATCCCCTCGCGGTTGCGCAGCAGATGGTTGAGGAGGGTGGTCTTGCCCGCCCCCAGAAAGCCCGCGAGCACGATGACCGGGATCCGGCCGCTGACGAAGTTCCGCACGCCGACCGAGCCTAGCGCCCCCGGCGGGCGGCAGGCCGGCGAGACGGCCGGGACTGCTGAGGTTAGCCTTGCCTATGTGAGCGAATGTGCGACTCTCTCCGCGGCGCGGGCCGAGCCGCTCGCCGGCACGGCCGCCACCGCCCGCACGTGGCTGCTCGTCGAGCAGCCGGGCCCCTGGGGCGGCAAGGCGCTCACCGAGAGCCGGCTCGACCCGGAGCTGGGCCGGGCCCTGGAGGCCGCCACCACCGGCGCGGGCACCGGCGTCCGCGTGGCGCTGATCCGCCGCCCCGGCCGGGACGGCGAGCGGGACGGGACCCGGCGCCGGGTCCTCCTCGCGCACACCGGCCCCGGCGACGCCTGGATCAGGTCCACCCGGCTCACCGGCGAGGACGCCGTCCGCGACCTGTCCGGCCTGGACTACGCCCGGCTCGGCGCCGGACACCACGACGGCCTGTGGACGCCCCACCGCGGCGGCCCGCTGGCCCTGGTCTGCACCAACGGCAAGCGCGACCGCTGCTGCGCCCTGCTCGGCCGCCCGCTGGCCGCCGAGATCGCCGCGGCCGGCGGCGCGGACGTCTGGGAGATCACCCACATCGGCGGGCACCGCTTCTCCCCCACCCTGCTCACGCTGCCGCACGGCTACGCCTACGGCCGGATGAGCGCGGTCGCCGTCAAGGGCGTGCTGGCCGCCCTCCAGGACGGCCGGGTGGTGACGGAGCACTGCCGGGGCCGCTCCACCTGGGACCGGCCGGGCCAGGCCGCCGAACTGGCGGTGCGGGAGCTGACCGGCGAGCACGGCGCCGACGCGCTGACCGTGGAGAGCGCCCACGGCGGCGGCGCGGCCGGTGGCGCACACCGGCTGGTCACCGTCGCGCACCGGGACGGCCGCCGCTGGCGGGTGGAGGTCACCGAGGAGGCCGCCGGGGAGCCGGCGCCCGCGAGCTGCGGCGCCGCGCCCGAGCCCCAGCCGGCGTTCGTGACCGGCCGCGTCGTCGCCGTGCGCTGAGCGCTGGGCGTCAGGTGTCGATGCGGGACCGGTCCAGGGTCGCCGCCGCGTTGGCGATGAACTCCCGGCGCGGCGCGACCTCGTTGCCCATCAGCAGGCTGAAGGCCTCCTCCGCGGCGTCCAGATCGCTGATGTTGATCCGGCGCAGGGTCCGCTTGCGCGGGTCCATCGTGGTCTCCGCGAGCTGGTCGGCGTCCATCTCGCCGAGGCCCTTGTAGCGCTGGATCGAGTCCTTGTACCGGATGCCTCTGCGGTCCAGGTCGAGCAGGGTCTCCCGCAGCTCGTTGTCCGAGTAGGTGTACAGGTACTTGTCCTGGCCCTTCTTCGGGTTGCTCAGCTCGATGCGGTGCAGCGGCGGCACGGCCGAGAAGACCCGGCCCTGCTCCACCATGGGCCGCATGTAGCGCTGGAAGAGCGTCAGCAGCAGGCAGCGGATGTGCGCCCCGTCCACGTCCGCGTCGGCGAGGAAGATGACCCGGCCGTAACGCGCCTGGTCGATGTCGAACGTCCGCCCCGACCCGGCTCCTATCACCTGGATGATCGCGCCGCACTCGGCGTTCTTCAGCATGTCGGCGACCGACGACTTCTGGACGTTGAGGATCTTGCCGCGGATCGGCAGCAGCGCCTGGAACTCCGAGTTCCGCGCGAGCTTGGCCGTGCCCAGGGCGCTGTCGCCCTCCACGATGAACAGCTCGCTGCGCTCCACCTCGTCGCTGCGGCAGTCGGCGAGCTTCGCCGGGAGGGCGGAGGACTCCAGGGCCGTCTTCCGCCGCTGCGCCTCCTTGTGCTGCCGGGCCGCGATCCGGGTGCGGGCCGCCGCCACGACCTTCTCCAGGACGGCGCGCGCCTGCTGCTTGGCGTCCCGCTTGCCGGAGGTCAGGAACGCCTTCAGCTCCTTGGCGACCACAGCGGCCACGATGCGGGAGGCGGCCGAGGTGCCGAGCACCTCCTTGGTCTGCCCCTCGAACTGCGGCTCGGCCAGCCGGACCGTCACCACGGCCGTCAGCCCCTCCAGGGCGTCGTCCTTGCTGATGTCCTCCTCGGCGACCCGCAGCAGCTTGGTGGCGCGCAGCACCTCGTTGACGGTCGTGCGCACGGCGCGCTCGAAGCCCGCGACGTGGGTGCCCCCCTTGGGGGTCGCGATGATGTTGACGAAGGACTTCAGCGTGGTGTCGTACCCGGTGCCCCAGCGCATCGCGACGTCGACGTGCAGGTCGCGCCTGACCTCGGTGGGGATCATGTGGCCGCGGTCGTCCAGGACCGGGACGGTCTCCTTGAAGGTGCCGTCGCCCTGGAGCCGCAGCACGTCGGAGACGGGCTTGTCCGGCGCCAGGTACTCGCAGAACTCGCTGATGCCGCCGTCGTAGCGGAAGACCTCCTCGGACGGCTCCGCGCCCTCCGTGCCGCGCTCGTCGCGGACGACGATGGTCAGCCCGGGGACCAGGAACGCAGTCTGGCGGGCACGGGCGTGCAGGGTCTCCAGGGAGAGCTTGGCGTCCTTGAGGAAGATCTGCCGGTCCGCCCAGTACCGCACGCGGGTGCCGGTGCGGGTCCTGGGGATCTTCTTGCCGGTGAGCAGCCCGCCGGCCGGATCGAACGGGGCGTCCGGGCCGGACTCGGTGAAGATGCCGGGGGTGCCGCGCCGGAAGCTGATCGTGTGGGTCCGCCCACCGCGGTCCACCTCGACGTCGAGCCGGGAGGAGAGGGCGTTGACCACCGAGGCGCCGACGCCGTGCAGCCCGCCGGAGGCCGCGTAGGAGCCACCGCCGAACTTGCCGCCCGCGTGGAGCTTGGTCATCACGACCTCGACGCCGGACAGGCCGGTCTTCGGCTCGATGTCGACCGGGATGCCCCGGCCGTTGTCCCGGACCTCCACCGAGCCGTCGTCGTGGAGCAGCACCTCGATGTGGTCGCAGTGGCCGCCCAGCGCCTCGTCGACCGCGTTGTCGATGATCTCCCACAGGCAGTGCATCAGGCCGCGGCTGTCCGTCGAGCCGATGTACATCCCGGGGCGCTTGCGCACCGCCTCCAGACCCTCCAGCACCAGCAGGTGGCGGGCGGTGTAGTTGCCCCCTGGATCGGATCCGGTCAGCAGTGCGGTGGATGGCACGGACGTGTCGGCGGTCACGCAGTTCGCTCCTCGCTGAATCCAGATCTGTGGCGTAGTGCCGCTCAGAGGGTACCGAGGCCTTGTAGAGCGGTTGTGCAGCTACCCGAGGAATATCAGGGTAGCCCAGAGTCGTTCACGTGTTCGATGACTCGTACGGGTGACGCGCACGTCACGTTCCCTTCGAGGCATGAACCATTTAGGCTCCGGGCACGTCCTTCTGAACGGAGGGACCGACCCCGGATACACCGAGGTAGCCGGAACAAAACGACCGAGACAACGCTTATAGCTACGACCCACCTGCAATACGGCTCATTCGCCGCCAACCGGCAGCGTTCGGCCATCTCGACAGTGACTTTTTCAGCGAGAAAGCCGCGAGCGGGAACGTTCACGGCCTGGTTGGATGTTGTCCCTGGTACGACAGCTCGTCGAGCTAGAGAAGAGGCGACGTGACTACTGTTCTGACCCCCGCGACCCCGCTGACGGCCGGGGACCGCTGCGACCGCTGTGGTGCCCAGGCGTATCTCCGCGTGGTCCTCGCCAACGGCGGAGAGCTCCTGTTCTGCGCCCACCACGGCCGCAAGTTCGAGCCGGAGCTCAAGAAGATCGCCGCGGAGATACAGGACGAGACGGAGAAGCTCACGGCGACTCCTGCGTCCGCACACGACGACGAACGCTGACCGGCCGCGTATCGCGTCCCACCACCGACGGGCTCGTTCCGGCCCCTGATCCGGAGACGGGCGGTCACCCCGGTGTCCCCCGGGGAGACCGCCCGTTGCCCTTTTGGGCCCCGGTGACCGCGCCGGTGTCCGCCGGTGCCGCGCGCAGCAGGTCGGCGACCGCCGAGCCGCGCGTGTAGACGCCGGGGCGGCCGGGCTCGCCGCAGCCGGTCCCCCAGGAGACCAGGCCGACCAGCAGCCCGCCGGCCACCAGCGGTCCGCCGCTGTCGCCCTGGCAGGCGTCCTTGCCACCCCCCGGTGACGCCGCGCACACCATCGACTCCGCGTCGAAGAGGCTGCCCTCCCCGGTGCCCCCCGTGGCGCCCGTCTCCGCCTCGTACGCGTCCGCACAGGCCGCGTCGTCCAGGATCCGGACGCGGGCGGAGTGCAGCCGGTGCGCGTAGCTGCCGTCCCCCGCGGTGTCCCCCCAGCCGAGGACGTCGGCCGGGGTGCCGGGCGTGTAGACGGGATGCCCCCGGTCGGCCACCGGGAGGACGTAGTGCGCCGGAAGCGGCTCGGCGAGGGTGAGCACGGCGAGGTCGCCCGCGTTCGTCCCCGCGTCGTAGGCCGGATTGATCCACGTGCCGGTCACCGGCACCTCGCGGCCCGCCGTACCGTCCAGGTCGTCGCGGCCCGCGATCACCGTCAGGTCCCGCAGGTCCCCCGGCCCGCCGCCCGGCACCGGCCGGGTGAGGCAGTGCGCGGCGGTCACCACCGTGCGGCTGCCGACGACCGCCCCACCGCAGAACTGACCCGAACGGACGTCCCCGAACAGTTCCCGGCTGCTCAGCGCCACCACCCACGGGGTCCGGGACACCGGAGCCGGATGGCCGCCCACCACCGCGGCACCGGCCGCAGCGGCCGTGCGCGGGGACGGCACGACCGGCAGGGCGGGCAGGGCCAGCAGGGCCACCGCGACCAGGGCGGACAGCGGGACAGCACGAGGCGGCCGGGACGGATGACGACGCATGCGGGCTCCTGGAACCGTACGGAATCCTGTAACCACCCAGCGTCACGGCGACGGCCGCGGCGCGCATCCCGAGTGCGCCCGCGGCCGTCGTCCGCCGTCGTGCCGTGTGCTCAGTCCAGGTAGTCCCGCAGGACCTGCGAGCGGGAGGGGTGACGGAGCTTGGACATGGTCTTGGACTCGATCTGGCGGATGCGCTCGCGCGTCACGCCGTAGACCTTGCCGATCTCGTCCAGCGTCTTGGGCTGGCCGTCCGTGAGGCCGAAGCGCATGGAGACCACGCCGGCCTCGCGCTCGCTCAGGGTGTCCAGCACGGAGTGGAGCTGCTCCTGCAGCAGGGTGAAGCTGACGGCGTCCGCCGGGACGACGGCCTCGGAGTCCTCGATGAGGTCACCGAACTCGCTGTCGCCGTCCTCGCCGAGCGGGGTGTGCAGCGAGATCGGCTCACGGCCGTACTTCTGGACCTCGACCACCTTCTCGGGGGTCATGTCGAGCTCCTTGGCCAGCTCCTCCGGGGTGGGCTCGCGGCCCAGGTCCTGGAGCATCTGCCGCTGGACACGGGCGAGCTTGTTGATCACCTCGACCATGTGCACCGGGATGCGGATGGTGCGGGCCTGGTCGGCCATGGCGCGGGTGATGGCCTGCCGGATCCACCAGGTGGCGTAGGTGGAGAACTTGTAGCCCTTGGTGTAGTCGAACTTCTCGACGGCGCGGATCAGGCCCAGGTTGCCCTCCTGGATCAGGTCCAGGAAGAGCATGCCGCGGCCGGTGTAGCGCTTGGCGAGCGAGACCACCAGGCGGAGGTTGGCCTCCAGCAGGTGGTTCTTCGCGCGGCGGCCGTCCTCGGAGATGATCTCCAGCTCGCGCCTGAGCTTCGGGGCGATCTTGTCGGAGCTGGCCAGCTTGTCCTCGGCGAAGAGCCCCGCCTCGATCCGCTTGGCGAGCTCGACCTCCTGCTCGGCGTTGAGCAGCGGGACCTTGCCGATCTGCTTCAGGTAGTCCTTCACCGGGTCGGCGGTGGCGCCTGCCGCCGCGACCTGCTGCGCGGGCGCGTCGTCCTCGTCCTCGTCGGAGAGGATGAAGCCCTCGGCCTCCGGCTTGCCGTCGGGGCCCTCACCCGGGGCGGCGCCCCGGACGGCCCGCTCGGCGGGCTCCTCCAGCCCCTCCTCGTCGCCCTCGAGGAACTCGTCGACGATCTCCTTCTTCCCGTCCGACTTCTTGCCCGTGGCCGCGGTCTTCTTCGCGGTGGCGGCCTTCTTGGCCGGGGCCTTCTTCGCGGCGGCCTTCTTGGCGGGCGCCTTCTTGGCCGCCGCCGGCTTCTTGGCCGCGGGCTTCGCGGACTCGCCCGCGTCGCTCAGCGGGCCGTCGGCCGCCCCGGTGTCCTCGGCGTCGGCGGGTGGCTCCTCGGGGTGCGCCGTGGCGGTGGCCTTCGCGGGCGTGGCCTTGGCCGCGACCGTCTTGGTGGCCGTCCGCTTGGCGGTCGTCTTCGCGGCGACACTCTTCCGGGTGCGCTTGGGCGCCTCGGCGGCACTCACCATCAGCGTCACGCCCTCCTCGTCGAGGATCTGGTTGAGGCTGCGCAGAACGTTCTTCCACTGGGTTGACGGGATCTGGTCAGCCTCGAAGGCCCGGCGCACGTCATCGCCGGCGATCTGCCCCTCGGCCTTTCCCCGTTCGATGAGCGCCATCACAGAATTGGACTCGGCGATCTCGGCGGGGAGAGTACGGGAAGTGCTGGCCGACACGAACAACCTCTCGGAAACTCTGGGAACGGCTTGAGGCCCGCCCGGTACAAGCGGGACCGTGACCGACGGCGGGGGGAGCCGACGGCTGCGGTGGAGCGGCGGACGGATCACTGTCCGGCCGCTGCGGCCACCTCTTCAATCATCGCGCTGTTCCCCGAAGCGTTACGCAGCTTTCGCGTGTCCCGAGTCACACCGCACGCTCGACTGTAGCGGGCCGGGGCGGAAGCGTCGCCGGAGCCCTGCCCGGACGGGGCCCGGCGACGCGTCGGTGAGTGCCGTGTCAGTGCTCGCGCGGAGCGGGAACCACATGGTCGGCGCCTGCCGGAGCCGGTCCGGCCGCGGGGGCCGCGGTCTCCGGGGAAAAGCTGAGGAGCTGCCGCATCGCGGTCTCGGCGGCCGGGGGTTCGCCGGACGCGATCGCGTCGACGATGCGCTGGTGCAGGGCGACCGACGCCTCGGTCGGGTGCTCGCATCCGGAGGCGGCTCCGCCGGAGACCTGGAGGGCGGCGGCGACGATGCCCGAGAGGTGCTCCAGCATGCGGTTGCCCGAGGCCTGCAGCAGCAGGGCGTGGAACTCGGCGTCGGCGCGGGAGAAGGTGAGGCTGTCGCCCTGGCCCAGGGCGTGGGTCATGATGTCGACCATGTCGCCGAGGCGCTGGCGGACCTCGTCGGCCGCGTCCGCCGCGGCCAGCCGGGCGGCGAGGGGCTCGATGGTCAGGCGCAGCTCGCTCAGCTCGCGGCGCTGGTCCTCGCGCTGCGGCCCGAAGGCGCGCCATTCGATGATGTCGGGGTCGAGCAGGTTCCAGTCCCCGACGGGGCGGACCCGGGTGCCGACGTTGGGCCGGGCGCTGACGAGGCCCTTGGCCTCCAGCACCCGCAGGGACTCGCGGACGACGGTGCGGGAGACCTCGAAGCGCTGGCCGATCTCCTCGGGGACCAGCGGCCGGTCGGCGCCCAGGTCGCCGGAGACGATCATCTGGCCGAGCTGCTGCACGAGTTGGCCGTGCAGCCCGCGACCGCGGGTGCCGGCGGCGCGGCGGCCGACGCGGCCCATGTCCGGGTCGCCGCCGTCCCAGGCGGGGGCGTTGGTGGTGCGGGCGGCGCCGGTCGATTCGGCGTAGGAGTAGCGGTCGAGCTCGCTCGGGCCGGTGCGCCCGTGGTCGGCGGAGCGAGTCGCGGTCATCATCGAGTGCGCAAGGGTAGTCACGCCTCCTTTGTCGGCGGCGTCCGTTGACACCTTGAGGTCTTTGGTGAAAAGCACACGAAAGGGTGATCGGCGACTCCTGCATAATTGACGCCTAACCGGAAGGAAATGGACGTCCCTCGTCCAACGCGGACACCTGGCACGGGTGTTGGCAGGAGCGCCGGCCGGCGCCGCCGCGCGCCCTCGCGCCGACTCGCCGCTCAGCGCGGGCCGTTGCGCAGGCTGACGAGGGCGTATCCGCACAGCAGCGCCGTGAGCGACAGCCCGAGCGCCCAGCCGATCGGCTGGGACGCCAGACGCACAGTCGCGGTCAGCCAGCGGTCGACTCCGGAAGGGAACGGAAGCGTGGTCAACGCGTGCAGCCGGCCCGGCAGTCCGTCCAGCGACCGGCCGGCCGGACCGACCGGCAGGGCCCGCAGCGCGGGGGCCAGTCCCAGGGGCACGGCCACCACGGCGGCGAGCCCGAGCACGGTGGAGCGGAAGACCCCGGCGGCGAGCAGGCCCGCCCAGGCACAGGCGACGGACAGCGCGGCGGTGGTGAGGAGAACGCGCTGCCAGGGGCCGTCGATCGGGATGTCCTGGCCGAACAGGAGGGTGAGCGTGGTGGAGTTGAGGGTGACGCAGGCGCAGCACAGCAGAAGCGCGGCGCCGGCGGAGACGACGAGCTTACCGGCGAGCAGCGAGAGCCTGCGCGGCACGGGGACGCGGGCCGGGGCCAGCGCGGGGTAGCGGAACTCCTGGCCGAAGGCGAGCGCCCCGAGCGCGCCGGCCGTGATCGCGGCGGGCGGCAGGGGCAGCGGCTGGGCCCAGCCGGTGAGCACCCGCTCCGCGGAGCGGGTGCCGGCCGAGGCCAGCACCAGGCCGCTGACCAGGGCGGCCAGCAGCGTGGCGCCCATCAGCCACCACCCGGTGTCCACCCCGGCCCACCGGCGCACCTCGTAGCGCACCGGCCAGCTCGGCCCGGGCGGCGGCACCGCGGGGAGCCGGGGCGGCAGCACCGCCGGACGCGGGCCCGGGCGGGGGGCCGGCCGCCGCGCGCGCTCGGCGGCGCCGGCCGCCCTGCCGTCCGCCCGGTGCAGCGGCCCGGCCGGCGACCGGTCTCCGGACTCGCCCACCTCGACGGCGAGTTGGTGCACCAGGACACGGTTCCGGTAGGCGATCTCCCCGACCACCGCGCAGTCGCTGCCGAAGACCGACAGCCTGCTGCCGGACTCCCGCACCACCTCCACCGGTCCGGCCGCCGTGCGGAACTCCCGGGTGAGCGCGGCGACGAGCCGGTCGGCGTGCGGGGTGCGCACGGCGACCCGGGGGCGGAGCCTGGCGCGGGCGAAGTCCTCGACGACCTGGTCGGCGACCAGCCGCCCGGCCCGGAGGCTGACCACCCGGTCCGCGAACCGGACGGCCTCCCCCGGGTCTTGGCTGGTGACCAGCACCGCCCCGCCCTGGTCCGCGTAGCCGCGCAGCAGACCGCGCAGCCACGCGGCCTCCCGGGGGGACAGACCGCGCGCGGGCTCGTCGAGGACGAGGGTGTGCGGGTCGCCCAGCAGCGCGACCGCCAGCCCGAGCCTGCGGTCCATCCCCAGGGAGAACCGGCCGAGCCGCTGGTCGGCGAGCCCGCTGAGGCCCACCACGTCGAGCACGTCCTCCGCCCGGCCCGCCGGGACCCCGGCCGCGGCGGCGAGCATCCGCAGGTGCCCGACGGCGGTGCGGCGCGGGTGGCCGGGGACGTCGCCGAGCAGGACGCCGATCTCCCGCGCCGGGTGCGGGACTCGGGTCAGCGGCCGGCCCCGGAAGAGGGCGACGCCGCGTCCGGGACTGAGGTGGAGCATCAGCCGCAGCGCGGTGGACTTGCCCGCCCCCGGCGGCCCGAGGAGCGCGGTGACGCTTCCCGGGCGCGCCTCGAAGGTGAGATCGTCAACGGTCGGGGGCCGGCCACCCCGGGTCGCGCTGGTGAGTCCGATGGCCTGGATCATCGATTCTCCCGTTGGGCATGCACCCTGGCACGATAACGGGACATATCGGATTTTCCGCGCAACGCGCAGGCGTTGCGGCCTACACCTCGGGGCGCAGCATCGGCGGGTTGAGCAGCGTCGCCCCGCCCGCTCTGAACAACTGGGCCGGACGGCCGCCCTGACGGGTCGTCGTTCCGCCGACGGGCACCAGGAAGCCGGGCGTCCCGGTCACTTTCCGGTGGAAGTTGCGCGGGTCGAGGGCGACGCCCCACACCGCCTCGTAGACCCGGCGCAGCTCGCCGACGGTGAACTCGGCGGGACAGAAAGCGGCGGCGAGCGAGGAGTACTCGATCTTCGACCGGGCGCGCTCCACTCCGTCCGCGAGGATCCGCGCGTGGTCGAACGCCAGCCGCTCGACGGGACCGCCCCCGGCGCCGCCCAGCAGCCGTGCCACGGGCGTCCACTGGGCGCTGCCCGCGTCACCGCCCGCGGTGGGCGCGGGGAGATCGGGAGCGAGCACCAGATGAGCCACGCTGACCACCCGCATCCGCGGATCGCGGTGCGGATCGCCGTAGGTCGCAAGCTGTTCCAGATGCGCGCCCGCGTGCCGGCTTCCCGAGTCCTGCGCCCGCAGCCCCGTCTCCTCGGCCAGCTCGCGCGCGGCGGCCGAGGCCAGGTCCTCGTCGATCCGCACGAAGCCGCCGGGGAGCGCCCACTGTCCCCGGTGCGGCTCCTCGGCGCGGCGCACGGTGAGCGCGCACAGCGCATGCCGCCGGACGGTGAGCACGACCAGATCGACGGTGACGGCGAACGGCGGGAACTCCGACGGGTCGTAGGGCATGCCGTGATCATAGGGGGACCCACGACGGGAGTCAGAGCCCGCGCGCGGCCCGCTGCTGCCGCATGCAGCGGCGCAGCGGCTCGGGATCCAGGCCGTCGTTGCACGCCTGGTGCAGCAGTCTGGCGAACACGTACTCCGGGTCCGTCTCCAGGGCGAGGCCGAGCGCGACCTGGGCGCCGATCTGGTCACCGGAGGACCAGGCCACCCAGCCGGCCAGGGTGAGCGGCGCCGCCGCGTGCCCCTCGTAGGCGGCGACGCAACGCCGGGCCAGCGCGCGCCACAACCGCAGGGCCACCGCGGCCTCGGCGCCCTCCATCCACTCCGCCGCCCGGTCGCGGGCCCCCCGGTCCTGCAGGCCCAGGATGAGCCGCGCGGCGTCGTCCGAGGTGATCAGCGCGTCGTCCGTCGCGTCGGCCGCCGCGTCACCGGGGGTGGCGGGTGACGGAACGCGGCGGAAGCGGCCCAGCATCCGCCCGGCCAGCTCCATGGTCTCCGCGCGGACACCGGCCACGGCCGACGCGCCGCCCAGCATGCGCGGCACGAGCGCCGCGGCTGCCGCGTCCAGCGCCCGGAGCTGCCGTGACGCGGCGGGCTCGCCGAGCGGGGCGAACCGCCGTCTCAGCCCGCTGAGCGAGCCGCGGACCTCGATCCCCGCGTACGCCGCGGCCACGGCCATCGCCGAAGTGCCCTCCTGGGGCAGCTCGTTGCCGTCGCCCGAACAGCAGCCCGGCTCCGCGCAGCAGTACGACCAGTATCTGCCGCGCGAGACGTACAGCGCCTCCCAGACCGGGACTTCCAGGGCGCCGCAGGCGGTGCGCAGCCGCTGGGCCAGCGGCCGGAGCCGCTCCATCGTGTCCGCGGCCCGGCCTCCGTCCGGCGGGTCCTGGCAGAGATAGACAACGGCCGCCTCGGGACGGCTGCCCCGGGCTTCGCTGTTCTCCACGAGGCAGGCGGCCAGCTCGTCCGCGGTCGCGTCCCAGCTGTCCGGGCTCTCCGGGATGCCGGTGCGGATGCGTCCGCCGAGGCGTCCGCGCGGCCCGTGCAGGCCGATCAGCACGATCGAGTCGTCCGGATGGAAACCCATCAGGTAGGGCAGGGCGTCGGCCAGGTCGGCCGGGCCGCGGAGCGAGACCCGGCAGTCGGACACGGTCAGTTCGGGAGCGGATACGCTGTGTCGGCTCATGCCGGGGAGGATGCCGGATCCGGCCCCACCGGCGTCGCCCGTTGTCCACAGGCCCGCCCATGCGTCATACGAGTCATAAGAATGACCGGGTTTTCCACAGGCCGGTTGGCGGGGACGCCCCGTCATCGGCTTGCATGGGGGCATGCGACAGCCTTCCGCGGGCCCGGCCCCGCGTCCCGAGCCGGACACCGGGGACCTGCGCGCGGCGGCGGACGCCGTGCTCGCCCGCCTCGTCGGCGACGCCGACGCCCGGCTCCGCCCCGACCAGTGGCGCGCCATCGAGGCGCTCGTCGCCGAGCGCCGGCGGGCCCTGGTGGTGCAGCGCACGGGCTGGGGGAAGTCCGCGGTGTACTTCGTGGCCACCGCGCTGCTGCGGGAGCGGGGCGGCGGGCCCACGGTGATCGTGTCCCCGCTGCTGGCCCTCATGCGGAACCAGATGGAGGCCGCGGCCAGGGCCGGGATCCGGGCGCGCTCGATCAACTCGGCGAACAGCGAGGAGTGGGAGGGCGTCCGGGCCGAGGTGGAGGCCGGGGCCGTGGACGTCCTGCTGGTCTCGCCGGAGCGCTTGAACAACCCGGACTTCCGTGATCAGGTGCTGCCCCAACTGGCCGCGACGACCGGCCTGCTGGTGGTGGACGAGGCGCACTGCGTCTCCGACTGGGGCCACGACTTCCGCCCGGACTACCGCAGGTTGCGCACCCTGCTCGCCGGACTTCCCCCGTGCGTGCCGGTGCTGGCGACCACGGCGACGGCCAACGCCCGCGTGACGGCCGACGTCGCCGAGCAGTTGGGCACCGGCACCGATGCGGAAGGGGCCCTGGTGCTGCGCGGGCCGCTGGACCGGGAGAGCCTGCGGCTGTCCGTGCTGCGGCTGCCGGACGCGGCCCACCGGCTCGCCTGGCTCGACGGCCACCTCGACCGGCTACCGGGCTCCGGCATCGTCTACACGCTGACCGTCGCCGCCGCCGAGGAGGTCGCCGCCCATCTCACCGCGCGCGGCCACCGGGTGGCCGCCTACACCGGGCGCACCGAGCACGCGGATCGCCAGGCAGCCGAGGACGACCTCCTGGGGAACCGGGTCAAGGCCCTGGTGGCGACCTCGGCGCTGGGCATGGGCTTCGACAAGCCCGACCTGGGCTTCGTGATCCATCTCGGCTCGCCCTCCTCCCCCATCGCCTACTACCAGCAGATCGGCCGCGCCGGACGCGGAGTGGCCCACGCCGAGGTGCTGTTGTTGCCCGGCCCCGAGGACGAGGCGATCTGGCGGTACTTCGCCTCGCTCGCCTTCCCGCCCGAGGAACAGGTGCGGCGCACCCTGCGGGCCCTCGCGGACGCCGGCCGGCCACTGTCGCTCCCCGCGCTGGAGCCGCTGGTGGATCTGCGGCGCTCCCGGCTGGAGATGATGCTCAAGGTCCTCGACGTGGACGGCGCCGTGCGCAGGGAGCGCGGCGGCTGGACGGCGACCGGCGCGCCCTGGGACTACGACGGGCCCCGGTACGCGCGGGTGGCGCGGCAGCGGGAGGCGGAGCAGCAGGCGATGCGGGACTACGCCACCACGGACGGCTGCCGCATGGAGTTCCTCCGCCGCCGGCTCGACGACGAGGAGGCGGCGCCCTGCGGCCGGTGCGACACCTGCGCGGGAAGCCCGTTCGTCCCGGAGGTGGAGCCCGCCGCGCTGGAGGCCGCCCGCGGCGAGCTGGCGCGGCCGGGCACGCCCCTGGAACCGCGCCGCATGTGGCCGACGGGCCTGGCGGCGGTGGGCGTGGAGCTGAAGGGCCGCATTCCGCCCGGCGAACAGGCCGCGCCCGGCCGGGCGCTGGGACGCCTGTCGGACATCGGCTGGGGGAACCGGCTGCGCCCGCTGCTCTCGCCCGGAGCCCCGGACGCCCCGGTGCCCGACGACGTGGTGGACGCGGTGGTCGCCGTGCTCGCCGACTGGGCCAGGGCGCCCGACGGATGGGCCTCCGGCGCCGAGGGCGCCCCGGCCCGGCCGGTGGGCGTGGTCACCGTGGGCTCGGCCTCCCGGCCCCGGCTGGTGCGCTCGCTGGGCGAGCGGATCGCGGCCGTGGGCCGGATGCCGCTGCTCGGCACGGTGGAGCGGGAGCCGGGCACGGCGTCGCCCGGCCGTGGCAACAGCGCGCAGCGGGTGCGGGCGTTGAGCGGCTCGCTCCGGCTGGCGCCCGGACTGGCGGAGGCGGCGCGGGCCGCCGGCGGACCGCTGCTGCTGGTGGACGACGTCACCGAGTCGGGCTGGACGCTCGCCCTGGCGGCGCGGCTGCTGCGCACCGCGGGCTCCGGGGAGGTGCTGCCGCTGGTGCTGGCCGTGCAGGGCTGACCGGAACGCGCCCGCTCAGAACATGCCGAGCTGGCCGGCGCTCTCCAGCGACTCGGCGGCGAGGGAGTCACGGTGGGACGGCAGCTTGAGGTGGCGCCAGCGGGGCAGCGCGTCGAGATAGGCCCAGGACCTGCGGTGGTGCGGAGTCGGGCCCAGCTCCTCCAGCGCGGCCCGGTGCACCGGCGAGGGATAGCCGGCGTTGCTGTCGAAGCCGAACTCCGGGTGCTCGGCGGCCAGTTCCGCGAGCATCGCGTCGCGCCGCACCTTGGCGATGACGGACGCGGCGGCGACCGCGACGCAGGACTGGTCGCCCTTGATCACCGTCCGGACCCGCCAGGGCTCCCCCAGGTAGTCGTGCTTGCCGTCCAGGATCACGGCGTCCGGCCGCTCCGGCAGCCCCTCCAGGGCGCGGACGGCCGCCAGGCGCAGCGCGGCCGTCATGCCGAGGCGGTCGATCTCCTGCGGCGAGGCGTGGCCGAGCGCGTACGAGGTCACCCAGCCGGTGAGCACCTTCGCCAGGGCGGCCCGGCGCAGCGGCGTCAGCAGCTTGGAGTCGGTGAGCCCCTCGGGCGGGCGGCGCAGTCCGGTCACGGCGGCGCACACGGTGACCGGCCCGGCCCAGGCCCCGCGGCCCACCTCGTCGACGCCCGCGACCAGCCGGGCTCCGGTGGTGGCGCGCAGCGACCGCTCGACGCGGTGCGTGGGTGGCTCGTACGGCATGACAGGGGCCACCCTATGTGCACCAGCCCTCGAAGGGCCTCTCGGGGGTGTGCCAGCGCTCGAACGGCCGGTCCAGGTGGTAACGGCCGTCGCGGCCGAGCAGCAGTTCGCGGGTCTCGCCGTTGCCCGGGTTGGACAGCGACTCGAACTCCGCGACGGACCAGTGCAGCCAGCGCATGCAGAACAGGCGCATCGTCAGCCCGTGCGTCACCAGCAGCACGTTCGGCGGGTGGTCGGGCTCCTCGAAGCTGCGCCAGAGGCTCTCCAGGAAGGCCCCGACCCGGTCGTAGACGTCGGCGCCCGACTCCCCCTGGGCGAAGCGGTAGAAGAAGTGACCGTACGCGTCGCGGGACCGCTTCTGCCGGAGCACATCCTCGCGGTCCTGCCAGTTGCCCCAGTCCTGCTCGCGCAGCCGCGGCTCCTCGCGCACCCGCACCCGGGAGGGGTCGAGGCCGAGGGCGAGGAACGTCTCGTGCGTGCGCCGGTACGGGGAGACGTAGGCGGACACCCGCTCCTCGCCGAATACCGCCCGCAGCCGCTCCCCGGCCGCCTCGGCCTGCCGCCGGCCCTTCTCCGTCAGCGCCAGCGCGTGGTCGGGGACGTGCTCGTAGACGGAGTCGTCGTAGTTCCCCTGTGACTCTCCGTGCCGCAGGAGAACGATGCGCCGGGGCTGTGCCATGGTGTCAGCCTAGTTCCGCGCCGGGCGCGACGGCGGGCGCCGGACGCGGGACGGCGGCGGTCATACGGTCCAGGACGGCTCCATGTCGATCACGTCCCCGGCTATGGCGGCGACGTCGGCTCCGGTCTGGGCGCGCAGCGCGAGCCGCTCCACCCGCTCGGTGCGGTACTTGGCGCGCTCCGCGGCCGAGTCCCACATCGACAGCACCAGGAACTCGCAGTCCGGTTCGGCCTCGGCGAAGACGCCCCGCAGCATCCCGGGCGATCCGGCCATCGCCGGGTTCCACACCTTCTCCTGCATCAGCGCGAAGTGTTCGGCGCGCTCCTTGTGCACGCGGCAGTGTGCCACCCGCAGCAGGTTCGCGTCCGTGAAGCGCGGCTCGAAGCCCATCTTGACGTCGAAGCGGTACTGGAAGAGCCGCACCCGCGCGTCCTGGAACGTGCCCTTCTGCGCCGCCGCGAGCCGGTCGTGCGAGCGGGCCATGAACGAATCGTAGAACGCGCGGCTCTCCCAGAAGCCGAACAGATGCGCCACCCCCGGCCGGGACCGGCTCCAGCCGCCGCCCTGGGACCGGAATCCGGGCTCGCCGAGCAACCCCGCCCACTTCCGCTGCCCGCGCTCGAAGCCGACTCGGTCGACGACGGTGCACCGCATCCACTTGACCAGCACCGCGCCATCGTACGGCCAACTCGCGCGGGGGGCGCACGAGATCACCGATCACGCGACCGGCCCCCGCCCGTTCGCGATCAACTCCCCCACATGCGCCACGGATTCACCCCCGCGACAGATAATCCTCGAACGAGATCCGGCCCACCGCGCGGTCCGGCGCGAGCAGCGCTCCTTCCCGCACCGCGCGGAACGTCCTCCCCGGCAGCCGCAGCCCCACCACCGGCCGGCGCTGCAGCCGGTGTCCGAGCGGGAGGTCGGCGAGCGGCTGGCGGAGCTGGCCGTCGGGGAGCCGGCGGGGCGGGTC
>NZ_JBPQTQ010000041.1:0-41611 GCF_051386415.1 Streptomyces sp. URMC 129 | reverse complement strand
GGGCGGGCTGCCGGGAGCCACCCGGGCCGGGGACTGCTGGGGCCTGGTGGGGGCGTCGGTGTCGTCGGGCGTCGTCGCGGTCGGCCGCGACCATCTCTGCCGGGCGCTCTCTCCTCGGCGCGCGGGCGTGGGGGCGCGGGCGGAGGAAACTCCCCGGCCACAATGACGCGGTGAACGCCGATCACGCCGGGCCGGGGCGCGAGCTGGTGACGTTCGGTCATGGCACGGCCGGGCCGTCGGAGCTGGCCGCACTGCTGGGGGCCGCCGGTGTGACCGCCGTGGTCGATGTGCGGGCCGCGCCGGGCAGCCGTCGCCGGCCGGATCTCAGCCGGGACGAACTCGCCCGCCGGCTGCCGGAGCACGGCATCGCGTACCGCTGGGAACCGGCGCTGGGGGGCTTCCGGAAGGCTCCCGCCGACTCGCCCGACGTGGTCTGGCGCAATGCCTCCTTCCGCGGCTACGCCGCGCACACCCGGACGCCCGGCTTCGTCGCCGCGATGGACACCCTGCTCGACCAGGCCGCCGCCGTGGCCGGGACCGCGGTGATGTGCGGCGAGGCGGTGTGGTGGCGCTGCCACCGGCGGCTGATCGCCGACTTCGCCGAGGTGGCGCGCGGCGTGCCCGTACGGCATCTGATGCCCGGCGGGGGCCTGGCCCGGCACCGTCCCACGCCGGGCGTGCGGCTGCGCGACGACGGGCTGCTGGTCTACGACGACACCGAGGCCGCCGGCCGCCGCGGCTGAATCCCGGTCCGGCACGGTCCGCCACGGGCCCGCGCTCCCCCGGCGCCCGGTGACCGGCTGCGATGCCCCACCGCTGTCCGTTGTCCGTCGCTGCCCCGGCCCCGGCCGCCGGGCAACCGGGGGGACCTCCGGCGCCCCCCGGGAGGGGCGGACTCCGGCGCAGGTCCACGCGGGCGACGCGCGACGGAGCGCGGCGTCCGGGGCCGCCTCCGTGCTCACAGCGTCCTGAGAACCGCTTCGGTGGTGTCGCACAGCGCCTGCACCGCGCGGCGCAGGGACTGCCAGGAGGCCAGCCACAGCACGGCCCCGACGGGTGCCGCCGGCCACCACCACGCGCCGAGGAGGACGACCGCGGCGCTCCACGCGAGGGCCTCGCAGGCCGCGTCGTAGGCGTCGCGGGCGTCGCTCAGCGCGGCGCGGGAGGTCTCCGGGGCCACGAGCAGCAGCGCGGTCCACTCGCCCGCGATCTCGACGCCGGTCTCCGCCCTGACACGGGCCTCGGTGGCGCGGAACCGGTCGCCGGACCAGGTGGGCGAGCCGGGCCGGACCGGCGCCGTCCGGGCCCGGCGCGCGTCGAGGCGGTCGGCGCGCAGCTCCCGTCCGGCGGCCCGGGCCCGGACGGCCTCCCGCCCGATGTCGTCGGGCGGCATCCACCGCCGCTCCCGCCGGGCGGTCAGCCGCCGGCCCAGCGGCATCAGCCACCACGGCCAGGCCCCCGACGCGAGCGCGCCGATCGCGTTCGCCGCGAACGGCACCGCGAGCGCGGCGGCCACCACCGCCACCGCGACCAGCACCAGCGACGCCGCCGCGTCGGCGGACAGGCCGCCGCCGTTCCGCAGCGCGCCGGCGATCCGCTCCCGCGCGAGCCCGAGGTCGTCCCAGCGGCGGTGGCCGAGCTGCCCGCCCGCCACGATCGCGACCACGACGAAGAGCGCGGCGGGCAGCAGGCGGCGCAGGAACCACCGGTCGGGGATGCGCTTCTGCAGCTCGACGAGGAGACCCACGGCCCTCAGCCGCCGACCAGGCGGAGCGGCCGGCCGGCCAGGGCGCAGGTGGGTGTCTCCCGGGCGGAGTCCTCGCGCAGGTCCACGCGGGCGCAGCGGCCGGTGGGACAGACCCAGCCGACCGACCGCGGCGTCGGGGCGGACGGCCAGTCGCCCACGCCCATCGTCGCGCCCAGACCGAGCCCGCCGGGGATCCCGGCCGCCTCGGCCGCGTGGTGCAGCTCGCGCACCGCGTCCCGCCACGCGGCGGTGGCGGGGTCGCCGGTCCGGACGACCGCGAGGGGAGCGTCCAGGAGCCCGGGGCCGATCAGCTCGCGCAGCGCGTCGACGTTGCGGCACAGGTACTCGACGGCGTCCTCGTAGACCCGCCGCGCCTTCGCCTGGTTCCCCACCGCGGACTCTCCCACGTCCCGAGCATCACCGAATCGTTGCCCCCCGTGGCCGGGGATCCGATTACCCTACCGTTTGATGACTGAGCTTCAGGAACGCGTGGTCGCACGGCTCGTCGCGGCCCGGAATGCTCAGGACCCCGCCCCGCTGCGCGGTGAGGACGCGGTGCGCGACGCGCTGGCACTGCTGCGCGAGGCCGCGCCGTCGCCCGGGGCGGAGATCGGCCTCGACGCGGTCGCCGCCGTCTTCTGGACCTTCTGGATGCGGCACCAGGGCCCGGAGGACCCGGAGGCGCAGCGGAACACGACAATCGCGCTGAGCACCTTCGGGTTCCTGTGCCCGCGGGTGCCCGCCGGGGCCGCGTTTCCCCAGCCGCTGCGCGACGGCTACGACCCCGCCGACCCCTCGCACGAGGCGCGGTTCGCCTACCTGGTCAGCTCGGCCCACGCCGAGGCCGTCGGCGAGGCGGTGGCGGCCGGGGAGCCCGTCCCGCCGGCCGCGCTCGACCGCGCGCTGGCCTGGTCCGACACGGCGCACCGCCTCCTGCCGGACGGCCACGAGGGGGCCGTCGAGCTGGCGTTCCACGCCCACGAGCTGTACGTGACGCGGTTCCAGTTCGCCGCCGACCCGGACGCGCTCGCCGCCGCGGCCCGCCACGCGCGGGTGCTGTGCGAGCGGCTGCGCCCGACCGGTCCCGAGGAAGCCCAGGTGGCCGCCGGCGCCCTCAGGACCGTGATCGACGCCGCGCGGCTGCTGGGCGAGCCCCGACTGCCCGAGGTCGACCGGCTCGTCGCCGCCGCCCCGGCCGGCACCCTCACGCCGGAGGCGGCCGAAGGGCTGCGCGGCCTGCGGGAGATCCACGCCCTGCCCGTCACCTGGCCGGGAGAACGCGACCTGCGCGTCGGCTCGCTGATCGCGGAGGCGGGCGCGCGCGAGCACGACGCGGGCCGCATCGCCTGTGGCGTCCGGCGCCTGCGCGCGGCCCTCGCCCGCACCCCCGACGGCCACCCCGCGCGCCCCGGTGCCACCGCCGCCCTGAGCCGGGCGCTCGACGCGTTCGCCCGGGAGCGCGGCGACGACGCCGCGGCCCGGGAAGCGGCCGAGTTGGCGGCGGGCCTGCTCGCCGCCGCCGACGGGGCCCGCCCCCCGGACCAGGGCGACGCGGAACTTCTCACCTCCTACCGGGAGCTGGCGGAGCTGGCGGCGAGCGACGACCCGGCGCACGCGGAGCGCGCCGGGCCGTTGCTCCGCCGCGTCATCCAGCAGACCAGGGCGCGTGCCGCGCGGGACGGCGCGGCCCCGGACATCGACCTGGAGGTCGCCGACCTGGCCCTCGCTGCCGACTCGGGCGCCCTTTCCGACGTTTCCGGGGAACGGATCGCCCGGTACCGCGCCGCCCTGGCCGGGCTGCCCGCCGACCGGCCGCTCCGCTACGCCTACGTCGCCGTGCTCGCCGCCCTCACCGGGGTCCGGGCGCAGACCCTGCGGGCGGCCGACCCCGCGAGGGCGGCCGAACTCGCCGCCGAGGCCCGGTCGTTGACCGACGAGGCGGCGGCCGGAGCGCCGGCCGGGTTCCCGCCGCTCGGCCTGCTGCGCCTCGAACTCTTCGAGGCCGCACTGCCCGTGGCCGCCATGGTTGCCCTGGCCGGCGGCCGGGACGGCATGCCGGAAGGGGAATGGGCGGAGCTGTCCGAGCTGGTCGCGCTCGTCTCCCGCATGCACGACGTCCGCCTCGACGGCCCCGAGCACCTGGACTCCGACATCGCGATCCTGCGGGAACTCCTCGCGGGCACCGGGGAGATCACGGGGGAGGACGCCGGGGAGGACGGTGGTGGGCATGCCGGGCGGGACGGCCTCGTCCCGCGGGCGCTGCTGGCCGCGTCGCTGGGCGGCGCGCTCTCCGCCCGCGCCGCCGAGCAGGGCGACCCCGCCGCCTTCGAGGAGGTCGTCACGCTGCTGCGCTACGCGCGCTCGCACGAACCCGACCTGCCCGCGTCGTTCGACCGGATGCAGGCGTTCGCGCTCACCATGACCTCGCTCGGGCGCTTCGACGCGGAGGCGGCGCGCGAGGCGTCCGTGCTGCTGGCCACGGCGACGGCCGGGGAGGCGGGCAAGGGGGCGGGCGAGGGGACGCCGGCCGGGCCCGGCGAGGTGGTGCTCGCGGTCCGGACCGAGCTCCACAACGCCCTGCAGAACTACCTGTTCGGCCACGAACCGGGCCAGCTCGCCCGCGCCCGGCGGCTCGCGCGGCACCTGAAGGAGCTGACCGGCGAGGCGGCCACCGGGACCGGGGAACTGCCGCCCGGCTTCGACGTGATGGGCGACTACTACGTCAACCTGGTGGAGACCATCGGCCCGGGCGGCGGCCCCCGGAGCGACCTCACCGACGCCCACGTCGACGCGTGCCGGCGCACGTTCGCGGCCTGCCCCGCCGGTCACCCGGCGCGGTTCCTCCTGGCGACCACCCTCCTGCGGGCGCTCGTGCAGCGGGCCGTGGCGGTGCGCGCCGCCGACCCGGAGCGCGCGGCGAGCCTGGTGGCCGAGGCCGGGGCCGTGGTCCGCACGGCCGAGCAGGGCGCCCCCGACGGCTGGGCCGACCTGCTGCGTCTCCTCACCGGCCTGCCCGGTGTCCTGGCGGCCGGTGCCACGGGGCAGGGACGCCCCCTGCCTCTCCCCCAGGACCCGCCGTCCGGGACCCGCCCGGCCGCGATGCGGGCCGTCGAGGACATGCTGGCGCCGCTCCTCACCCGCCTGTCCGCCGGGCCCGCCGACCCCGCCGCCTGGCGCGACCGCGCCCTCCCGCCGTGGATCCGGGCGCACGGGGCGCTCGCAGCCGCCGCCGGCGCGGTGGGCGGACCGGGCGGCACCGGCCTGGCTCTGGCCCACCTCGACACAGCCGTCGAGGCCATGGCCGCCGTCACCGACCGGGGCAGTGACCAGCAGTCCGCCGAGCACGGCCTGACGACGTTCGACGGCGACATCCGCGCGGTCGTCGAGCTGGTCCTCACCCGCCTCCTCGTCGACGCGGGAGCCGCCGTGCTGACGGACCGCCTGGCGGCCGTGCGGCGCGCCCTCGCGGCCTTCCGCGACGCGGGGCGTCCGCCGGACTCCCTCCCTGCCCTGGCCCCGGCGTCCGACCCGGCGTCCGACCCGGCCGGGCGCCCGCGCACCGTGGACGGACCCGACGTCGACCGGGCCGCCGCCCTGCTGGAGCGCGGGCGCGGCCTGCTGCTGTCCCGGCGGATCGAGGCGCGGGCCGACCTCGGCGAGCTGCGGGCGGCCCACCCCGAGCTGGCCGCGGAGTTCGAGCGGCTGACCGACCTGCTCGCCGCCGAGCCCGGCCCGCCCGGGCCCGCCCCCGCCGGTCACGCCGAACGGACCCGGCTCGCCCGGCTCCGCGCGTCGCGGGAGCTCGACGCCCTGGTCGAACGCGTCCGCGGCCACGAGGGGTTCGGCGGCTTCCTGCGCCCGCTCTCCGCCGGGCAGCTCCGCGCGCTCGCGGCCGACGGCCCGATCGTCGTGCTCAACCACGCGCGGCGGCACTGCCACGCCCTCGTCGTCACCGCCCGGTCGATCACCGCCCTGCACCTCGACGCCACGGCCGACGACGTCACCGGCCGGGCCCGGCGGCTGCGCGAGGCCATCGCCGCCATCAACGCGCACGGCCCGTCGCGGCCCGCCCCCGCCCAGCTCGTCGCCGCGGCGGCCACGGTGCGCCGGACGCTGGAGTGGACCTGGCACACGGTCGTCCGCCCGGTCCTCGACCTGACCGGGCTCGCCGGGCCCGTTCCGGAGGGCGGCGTGTGGCCGCGGATCTGGTGGATCCCCACCGGCGCGTTCAACGCCCTCCCGCTGCACGCCGCCCAGTGCGCGCGGCCCGACTGCCCGCTCGACGGCTGCGGCGCCGCGCTCGACGCGGTGGTCTCGTCGTACGTGCCCGGCTTCCAGACCCTGGCGCACGCCCGCACCCGGGCCCGGCACCGCTCCGCCGCGGACGGCGGCGGCGTTGCCCTGCTGGTCGCCGAGCCCGACGAGGAGCTGCCCGGCGCCGCGGCGGCGGCCGGCTACGCGGCCGGGCTGCTGGGCGCGCCCGAGCCGCTGATCGGCGCCGCGGCGACCCGCGAGGCCGTCCTCGCCGCGCTCGGCACCACCCGGTGGGCCCACTTCGGCTGCCACGCCGCCACCGACCCGCTGGAGCCGTCCGGCGCCCTGCTCCACCTGCCGAGCGGCGAACCGCTCTCCGTCCTCGACATCTGCCGGGCACGGCCACGGCTGGCCCGCCTCGCGTTCCTCACGGCCTGCGGCACCGCGCGCACCTCCGACCGGCTCGCGGACGAGGCCATCCACATCACCAGCGCCTTCCTCCTCGCCGGGTTCCCCACCGCGGTCGGAACGCTCTGGGAGATCGACAGCGCCCACGCGGACCACGTCACCCGCGACTTCTACCGCCGCACACCGGGCGACGGCACCGCCGCCGCCCGGGCCCTGCACGACACCATCCGCGCCCTGCGCCGCCGCCTGCCCGACCGCCCCCACATCTGGGCGGCCTACGTCCACGCGGGCACCTGACGGCACCGACCGGGACGACCACGCGGATGGGTCGCCGTGCGCCGCGCCCGATGATTTCGCGGCTCGGGCGCGGTCCACCCCGCACGACCGAACGCTCACGACGCATGCCCGGAAGGGATTCGACGATGCGCAAGCTGATCGTCTGCAACGTCATCTCGCTCGACGGCTACTTCGAAGGCCCGGGCAATGACGTCATGGCCATGCCATTCGACCGGGGATTCTCCGAGTACAAACGCCGAGCGCCTGCGGGCGGCCGACACCCTGCTGCTCGGCCGCACCTCCTACGAAGGGTTCAGGAGCTACTGGCCCGCGATCGCCGACGATCCCGACGCGCCACCGCTGGAGCGCGAGATCTCCCGCCGCAACAACGCCATCGACAAGGTCGTCGTCTCCGACACCCTGACGCCCGACCCGGCGGCACCATGGCAGAACACCCGCGTCATCGGCCGCGCCGACGCACACCAGCGGATCGCCGCGCTCAAGCGCGACCCCGGCCGCGACATCCTCGTCTTCGGCAGCCACACCCTGTGGAACGACCTGCTCGCCCACGGCCGCGTCGACGAACTCCACCTGATGATCGGCCCCGGCGTGCTGGCCGCGGGCACCCGCGCCTTCGAGAGCCGACCACCGGTCTCCCTGCGACTGCTCGGCACCCGCACCTGGGACGGATCGGGGCTCGTACTCGTCCAGTACGCCGTCGAACCCGACCGGGCCGAGTGACGCACGCCGCGTCAGCAGGAAGAACGCGGATACGGGCAGACCGGTCCGGCGAGATCACCGCCGACGTGTCATGGACGCCGAGGCCGCACCTGACGCCCTTTCCGTCCACGGGAGGCCGGGCGGGTGGCTAGCAGCCGTCGAGCGGGTCCACCCGGTAGATCAGCGAGGACGACACCCAGCCGGTCACCCCGGTGGTGTTGTCGGTCAGGTAGTACCAGGCGTGGTTGGGCTCCGGTGCCACAAAGCAGTGGACCGTCACCGAGTGGTCGCGGTAGCCGAGACCGGCGACCGCGTACTGGGTGCCGGGGCCGGTGCGGATCCGGACACCGTCCTCCCGGAACTCGCCCCAGATCGCGGCGGACACCTCCGTCGTGGAGACATCGGCGGTCACCGCGGTGGGCGCGGCGGGAGTGGCCGCCTGCCCGGTGCCCGCCGTCAACAGCACGGTGGGCACGGCCAGGCCGATGGCCAGCAGGAGACGCGAGACATGGCGTCGCATGAAGAGACCCCCAGAGTGATGCGCAGAGCCGGTCGGCCGGATGAAGCCGCTCGCGGGACGGCGCCCCCCTGAACCCCTCCTGGTGCGCCATCGCGACGGCCGCCAGGCCGGACGGGTCGGAGTCTATGGATCACACCAGTTGAGTGCCACACCTTTCGGCCCAGGCTGAATTCACCTCACCCTCATGAACGCTCGGGAAGTGGGCCGTCTTCTTCCCTTCCCTGCGGAGCCGGCATGCGCGATCCGGGCAGCCTCGGTGACGGCGCCTTCCGCGCCGGTCGCGGCGGGCGCTGGTCCGTGGGCCGTGGCCCGGACAACGGGGTGTCGCGTTCGAGGACGTGGATGGTGCCGCCCCCGGCGCATCGGGGGATGCGTCTGGAGGCCAGTCACTCCCGGCTGCCGGTGGAGGACGCCCCCGCCTCGCCCGGCCGTGTCACCGATCGGCAGCACGTCCGAGTCAGCTTTCGCGCAGGACCAGGCGGGTGGGCACCGGGGACTCGGCCCGCATCTGGCGCACCACGACCGCCACCAGCAGTTCGCCGACCTTCGCGAAGTCCTGGTGGACGGTGGTCAGCGGTGGGAGGAACGCGCCATCTGGTCGTTGGCCGTGAACACCGCCGTGCAGCCCCGCTCGCCGGCCAGCCGCAGGCCCGGCCCGGTACCCGGACTCCGCCGTCCGGTCGCCGCGCACCAGCGGCGGCACCCCCGGCCCGGCCTCGCGCAGCGCCGCGTCCCACGCGTCGACGCGGACCGGGACCGGGCCGGCGTCGTCCGTGTGCCGGGCCCCGGCCGGGCGTGTGACCTGGGTCTCGGTGCGAACGGGCGTGCTTGTTGGTCTCTGAAACCGCTTCCATAATGAACACGTCTTCATCACTCCGACGGCACGACCCCGCCGTGGCGATGTGAGCGCGGAGCCCCCATACCCGCCCGAGAATGAACGACTCTGGCCGACGGCGTCCGGATCACCACCACCGGTACTGCCAGGAGAGAACATGACCATCCGTGACGTAGCGGCCCGCGCGGGAGTGTCGCCCGCGACCGTATCCCGGGTCTTCACGCAGCCGCACGCCGTCGCGGGCGCCACCCGGCAGCGGGTGCTGGCCGCCGCCGAGGAACTGCGGTACACGCCCAACCCGGCCGCCCGCTCGCTGGCCCGGGGCCGGTCGGGCAACCTCGGGCTGATTGTGTCGGACATCGCGAGCCCGTTCCAGGCCGAGGTGATCAAGGCCGTCCAGCGACAGGCGCGGTACGAGGGCTACGCGCTGTTCGTCGCGGACCCCGACGAGACGGCCCGGGACGAGGCGCGGATCGCCGCGGCCATGGCCGGACAGGTGGAGGGACTGCTCCTGTCCCGGCCCGGCATGGCCGACGAGCAGGTGTACGAACTGGCCGCGCACACGCCCCTCGTGCTGATCAACCGCGAGGTCGACGGGATTCCCGCCGTGCTCACCGACCCGACCGACGCCACCGTGCACGCCGTGGAGCACCTGCACGCCCTGGGGCACCGCGAGGTGGTCTACCTCTCCGGCCCGGCGGGCTACTCCAACGAGATGCGGCTGTGCGCGGTGCGCGCCACCTGCCGGCGGCTGGGTGTCGGGCTGGCCGAACGCGGCCCGTTCGAGCCGACCCTGGCGTCCGGGGTGCGGGCCGCCGACCTCGCGCTGGGCACCTCCGCCACGGCGATCGTCGCGTTCAACGACGAGATCGCGGTCGGGGTGCTGGGCCGGCTCGCGGACCGCGGGCGGAGTGTGCCGGGGGACATCAGTCTGGTCGGCTTCGGGGACACCTCCCTCGCCGAGGTGGTGACGCCGAAGCTGACCACGGTGCGGTTGCAGAAGTCCGCGGCCGGCACCGCGGCCGTGCGCATGCTGCTCGACATCCTCCGCGGCGATGCCCCGGGGACATGGGCACCGGTCACGCTGCCCGCCGAACTGGTGGTCCGGGCCAGCGTGGGCCCGGCCCCGGCCGGAGTGCCGGTCGCCTGAGCGGCCCACCCGGCCGCCGCGCCGTGCGGTGAAAACGGTTTCAGCATCACTGAAAACGTCCGCGAATTCACTGGAACCGTTTTCGCGCACAAACCGGAGATTGACGAATATCACATCGCGCGCATAGTCTTGCCCGCAACCGAACGGACTCCTTTCGGAAATGTGGCGCCAATGGAGGTGCCCCGCGACGGCATGCACCATGCGGCGTGCGCCCTCCATGCGCCGATTGCCTGCTGGTTTTCGATTTCGTGGAAGCGGAAGGAGCACGGTAAATGATGGACGTCTCAAGTGTGCTCGCCATCGTCCTCGCCGGCGGGGAGGGGAAGCGCCTGATGCCGCTGACGGCCGACCGCGCGAAGCCGGCGGTCCCGTTCGGCGGCACGTACCGGCTGATCGACTTCGCGCTGTCCAACCTGGTCAACGCGGGCCTCCGGCGGATCATCGTGCTGACCCAGTACAAGTCGCACAGCCTCGACCGGCACGTGTCGCTCACCTGGCGGCTGCCCGCGCTGCTCGGTGACTTCGTGACCCCGGTCCCGGCCCAGCAGCGGACCGGTCCCCGCTGGTTCGAGGGCTCGGCCGACGCCGTCTATCAGTCTCTCAACCTGATCTACGACGAGCGGCCCGAGAACGTCATCGTGTTCGGCGCCGACCACATCTACCGCATCGACCCCAGACACCTGCTGGCCGCGCACGCGGCCTCCGGCGCGGCGGTCACCGTCGCCGGCATCCGCGTGCCGCGCGCCGACGCGCACCGCTTCGGCGTCATCGAGACCGACCCCGGCGGGCAGTGGATCACGTCGTTCCGGGAAAAGCCGGCCGATGCCGCCGGGCTCCCGGACGCGCCCGACGAGGTCTTCGCCTCCATGGGTAATTACGTGTTCCGGACCGACGCCCTGGTGCGTTCGGTGAAAGAGGACGCCCGGAATTCTTCGTCGCGGCACGACATGGGCGGCGACATCATTCCGTCATTCGTCGAGGAGGGCACCGCCGCCGTATTCGATTTCGCGGACAGCACCGTGCCCGGCGCCACCGAACGGGACCGTGGCTACTGGCGCGACGTGGGGAGCATCGATTCCTATTACGAGGCCAGCATGGACGTCATCGCCGACGATCCCGTGTTCAATCTCTACAACCATCGCTGGCCGATCCTCAGTTACCAGCCCTCGCGGCCCCCGGCCAAGATCGTCCCGGCCTACGGCCTGACGCCCGACGTCCAGAACTCGGTGCTGTCGCCGGGCGTCATCGTGGCGGGCGCCCGCGCCCATCGCTCCCTGCTCTCGCGGGATGTCCGGGTCGCTCCCGGCGCCGACATCGAGGGATCGGTTCTGTTCGACAATGTGCAGATCGGCGCCAACGCGATTGTCCGCAACGCGATTCTCGACAAGAACGTGATCGTTCCCGAGGGGGCCAGGATCGGCGTCGATGGCGAAAAGGACAGCGCCCATTACTCCGTGAGCCCGGGCGGCGTGGTCGTGGTCGCCAAGCACCAGACGATCGTGCCGAGCTGACAGGCAGGAGAGCCCCCATGCCGATCCATCCACGGGCGGGAACGCCCGCGCTCGCCGGCGACCTTGTCGACGTCGCGAGCCTCACCGACGCCTACTACCGCGGCCCCGACCCGTCGGCGCCCGAGCAGCGCGTCGCCTTCGGGACGTCCGGGCACCGCGGTTCCAGCCTGCGCGGCGGCTTCAACGAGGCGCACATCCTGGCGATCGCGCAGGCCCTGTGCGACCACCGGGCGGCGCAGGGCATCACGGGCCCGCTGTTCCTGGGCCTCGATCCGCACGCCCTGTCCGAACCCGCCGGGGTCACGGCGCTGGAGGTGTTCGCCGCCAACGGCGTCACCGTGCTGATCGACGACCGGGACGGCTACACCCCCACCCCCGCGGTGTCGCACGCCATCCTGTCCCACAACCGTGGCGGCACGGCCCACCGGGCCGACGGTGTCGTCATCACCCCGTCGCACAACCCGCCGTCCGACGGCGGGTTCAAGTACAACCCGCCGCACGGCGGGCCGGCCGACACCGCCGTGACCCGGTGGATCCAGGAACGGGCGAACGCCCTCCTCGACGACGGTCTCGCCGGTGTCCGCCGCGTGCCCTGGGCGCGCGCCAAGTCCGCCGATACCACCGGACGTTACGACTTCCTGGGGCACTACGTCGACGACCTGCCCGCCGTGGTCGACCTGCGGAGCGTCAAGGAGTCCGGCCTGCGCGTCGCCGCCGACCCCATGGGCGGCGCCAGCGTCGCCTACTGGGCCGAGATCGCGAGCCGGCACGGCCTCGACATCACGGTCACCCAGCCCACCGTGGACCCGACATGGCGGTTCATGCCCCTGGACCACGACGGCAGGATCCGCATGGACTGCTCCTCGCCGTGGGCCATGGCGGCCCTGGTGGAGCGGTCCGCCGGCTTCGACCTCGCGGTCGGCAACGACCCGGACGCCGACCGGCACGGCATCGTCACGCCCGACGCCGGGCTGATGCGGCCCAACGACTACCTGGCCGTCGCCGTCGACTACCTGATCGGGCACCGGCCCGACTGGCCGCCGGCGGCGGTCGGCAAGACCGTCGTGTCGTCGTCCCTGATCGACCGGGTGGCCGGGCACCACGGCCGTCCTCTCGTCGAGGTCCCCGTCGGCTTCAAGTGGTTCGTGCCCGGCCTGCTGGACGCCACGCTGGTGTTCGGCGGCGAGGAGAGCGCCGGCGCCGCCATGCTGCGCCGCGACGGCACGGTGTGGACCACCGACAAGGACGGCATCGCGCTGTGCCTGCTCGCCGCCGAGATCACCGCGACGACCGGGACGACGCCCGCCGAGCGGTACGCGGTCCTCGCGGAGCGGCTGGGCTCCCCGCTGTACGAACGGACCGACGTCCCCGCGACCGCCGACGAGAAGAGGCTCCTCGGGCACCTGTCGGCGGACCGGATCCCCGCCACCGAGCTGGCCGGCGAGCCCATCACCGCGATCCTCACCGAGGCACCGGACTCCGCGGCACCCATCGGCGGCCTGAAGGTGTCCGCGCCGTCGGGCTGGTTCGCCGCGCGGCCGTCGGGCACGGAGGACGTCTACAAGATCTACGCGGAGTCCTTCCGCGGACGCGACCACCTCCGGCAGATCCAAGACGAGGCGCGGACGTTCGTGTCCGCCGCCCTGAACGACAGGTAACACCCGTGCGAGCTCATCGACTGATCACCGTCCCGCTCGACCTCCCCGCCGGGCTCGCCCCGCTGCGGGAGCTGGCGACGAACCTGCGCTGGACGTGGCACCCGCCCACCCGCGACCTGTTCGCCGAGGCCGCGCCCGAGCTGTGGACACGCGTCGGGGAGAACCCGGCGCGTCTGCTGACGGCCCTGTCCCCGGGCGAGCTCACACGGCTGGCCGGCGACGAGACGTTCCTGGCGCGGATGCGCGAACGCGCCGCGGACCTCGCCGCATACCTCGACCGGCCCCTGCCGTCCGGGCCCACCGTGGCGTACTTCTCGCCGGAGTTCGGCATCACCGCCTCCCTGCCCCTGTACTCGGGCGGGCTCGGGATCCTCGCCGGCGACCACCTCAAGTCGGCTTCCGACCTGGGCATACCGCTGATCGGCGTCGGCCTGCTCTACCGCTCCGGCTACTTCGCCCAGTTCTTCGACGACGACGGCTGGCAGCGGGAGCGCTACCCGCGGTTCGACGCCGAGGCGGCCGGTCTCAGCCCGCTGGCCGACGCCGACGTGCACCTCGCCCTCCCGGACGGCGGGGACCTGTTCGCCCGCGTCTGGGTGGCGCGGGTCGGCCGGGTGCCGCTGCTGCTGCTCGACAGCGACGACGAGCGCAACACCCCGGCGGACCGTGCCCTCACCGACCGGCTGTACGGCGGGGACACGCTCACCCGGCTCCGCCAGGAGCTGCTGCTCGGCATCGGCGGAGTGCGGGCCGTCCGCGCCTACTGCGATCTGAGCGGCAGCGTCGAGCCGGACGTCTACCACACCAACGAGGGACACGCCGGCTTCCTCGGCCTCGAACGCGTCCGCGCCCTCATGGACGAGGCCGTCCTCGGGTTCCCCGAGGCCCTGGCGGCCGTGCGCGCCGGAACGGTGTTCACCACGCACACGCCCGTGCCCGCCGGCATCGACCGGTTCGACGCCGCCGCGGTCGCCGCCCACCTGGCGGCCGCGGTGCCCGGCGTCCCCGTGGACGCCTGTCTCGAACTCGGCGCGGAGGCAGACCCAGGCGTGTTCAACATGGCCCACATGGGTCTGCGGCTCGCCCAGTGGCGCAATGGCGTCTCCGCGCTGCACGGATCGCTGAGCCGCTCCATGTTCGCCCCGCTGTGGCCCGAACTCCCCGTGGACCAGGTGCCGATCGGCCACGTCACCAACGGGGTGCACGCCGCCACCTGGGCGGCCGGCGGGCCCGCCCCCGACCTCGGCGACGACGCGCTGTGGGCCGCCCGGCGCGAGCTGCGCGCCGGCCTGGTCGAACGCGCCCGGCGGCGGCTGCGCGCGGCGCACTCCGGCTCCGGTGCCGGCTCCGCCACGCAGACCGCCTGGGTCGACGACTGCCTCGACCCCGACGTCCTCACCATCGGGTTCGCCCGCAGGGTCCCGACGTACAAGCGGCTGACCCTGATGCTCAGCGACCGCGACCGCCTGCGCCGGCTTCTGCTCGACCCCGACCGGCCCGTGCAGCTCCTCGTCGCCGGCAAGGCCCACCCGGCCGACGACGACGGCAAGAAGCTGATCCAGGAGCTGCTCTGGTTCGCCCGGGACCCCGCGCTGCGCCGCCGCATCGTCTTCCTGCCCGACTACGACATGGCGGTCGGCGCCGAACTGGTCGCCGGCTGCGACGTGTGGCTGAACAATCCGCTCCGGCCGCAGGAGGCGTGCGGCACGTCCGGCATGAAGGCCGCGCTCAACGGCGGGCTCAACCTGTCGATCGGCGACGGCTGGTGGGAGGAGTGCTACGACCCGGCCTACGGCTGGGCGATCCCCTCCGCCGGCGGCACCGACGGCGGCCCCGGCCGGGACGAGACCGAGGCGAACGCCCTGTACGACCTGCTGGAGACGAAGGTCGTGCCGCTGTTCTACGACGACCGGCCCGGCTGGCTGCGCATGGTCCGCGCGGTCCTGCGCGACCTGCGCCCCCGGCTGCTGGCCGACCGCATGGTCACCGACTACGTCGAGACGCTCTACCGGCCGGCGGCCGAGGCGTCCGAGCGCCTCGCCGCCCACGACTTCGCCCCCGCGCGCCGGCTCGCCGCCTGGAGCGACACGGTGCGTGACGCCTGGCCCGGGGTCCGCGTGGACCGCCTCCAGGCCCGAACGGTCACCCTCCTGCCGCACGACGGCCGTCTCGTCGGGCTGCGCGCGGAGGTCGAGCTGGGGCCCCTGTCCCCCGAGGACGTCGGGGTCCTGGCCTACTGCGGCCCGGTCGACGACGCCGGGGAACTCGTCGACCCCGTGTCCGCGACCATGACCCCGACGGCCGACGGCACGGCGTACGAGGCCGTTCTCACACCGCCGCACAGCGGTGTCCTCGGCTGCTCCGCCCGCGTCCTGCCCCGGCACGAACTGCTCGGCCCCGACGGGCTCGGCCTGGTCCGCGACTCCGCCCCCCGGTCGGATCAGTGAGCGACGAAGGGACACCGATGACCGAACGCGTGGGACTGCTGACCCGCGAGTACCCGCCCGACGTCTACGGCGGCGCGGGCGTCCACGTCGCCGCCCTGGTACCGGAGCTGCGCACCCGCGTGGACGTCGAGGTGCACTGCTTCGGCGAGCCACGGCCCGGGGCCCGTGCCCACCGGCCGGATCCCCGGCTGCGCGACGCGGGCGCCGCGCTGTCGACGCTGTCCACCGATCTGTCCATCGCCGCCGCGGTGGGCGACGCGGACCTCGTCCACTCGCACACCTGGTACGCCAACTTCGCCGGGCACACGGCGAAGCTGCTGCACGGCATCCCGCATGTGGTGACGGCGCACTCGCTGGAGCCGCGTCGGCCGTGGAAGGCGGAGCAGCTCGGCGGGGGATACCGGCTGTCGTCGTGGGCCGAGCGCACCGCCTACGAGGCGGCCGACGCGGTCATCGCCGTCAGCGACGGCATGCGGGCCGACGTGCTGGACTGCTACCCGGCGCTCGACCCGGCCCGGGTGCACGTCGTGCGCAACGGCATCGACACGGTCCGGTTCCAGCCGGTGCCCGGCGGCGACGCGCTGCGTGCCGCCGGCATCGACCCGGCGCGGCCCATCGTGGCGTTCATCGGGCGGATCACCCGGCAGAAGGGCCTGGACCACCTCATCGCCGCCGCCCACCTGATCGACCGCGACGCGCAGATCGTGCTGTGCGCCGGCGCCCCCGACACGCCCGGGATCGCCGAGGAGACGGCCGTCGCGGTGGCCGCGCTCGCCGCGGCCAGGTCCGGCGTCGTGTGGATCGACCGGATGCTCGCCCACGCGGAGGTCCTTCAGGTCCTCTCCCGGGCCACCGTCTTCGTCTGCCCCTCGGTCTACGAGCCGCTGGGCATCGTCAACCTGGAGGCCATGGCCTGCGGCACGGCCGTGGTGGCCTCCGATGTCGGCGGCATCCCGGAGGTCGTGGCCCACGAGGTGTCGGGACTGCTGGTCCACTACGACGAACGGGACCGGGAAGCCTACCGGCGGGACCTCGCCACGGCGGTCAACTCCCTGCTCGGCGACCCGGACCGGGCGCGGGCCATGGGCGAGGCGGGCCGGGCGCGGGCGGAACGGGAGTTCGGCTGGCGTTCGGTCGCGGAGGAGACCGTGAAGGTGTACCGCTCGGCGCTCGGGAGCCGGTGAGAGTGAGGAAGCAGGGCATGATCAGGAGACGCGGTGCCGCCGGAGCCCGGATAGGCATCCACGACGTCGGTCCGGTGGTCGGTGGCGGCGATTTCCCGTCGAAGGCCGTGGTCGGCGAGTTGATCACGGTCGGGGCGACCGTGTGGCGCGAGGGACACGACGCGGTCGGGGCCACCGTGGTGTGGCGCGGGCCGGACGACACGAAGGCGCGCACGGCCCGGATGACGTCGGCCGGCGTCGGCACCGACCGCTGGACGGCGCCGATCGTCCCCGACGCCGAGGGCGTGTGGACGTTCCGCGTCGACGCCTGGGGCGATCCGTGGCTCACCTGGCGGCACGCGGTGCTGGCGAAGACCGAGGCCGGACAGGACGCCGACGAGCTGGCCAACGACCTGGAATCGGGGGCGCGGCTGCTGCACCGGATCGCCCGCGCCGTCCGTGGCGACGACGCCAGGACGCTGCTCGCCGAGGCCGCCGCGGACCTGCGGGACGCCGGCCGGCCACTGGCGGTCCGCGTCTGCCGGGCCCTGTCCGAGCCGGTGCACCGGCTCGCCACCGAGCACCCGGTGCGGGAGCTGCTGACCAAGGGCCGCACCCACCGGATATGGGTGGAGCGCCGCCGGGCGCTCACGGGTGCCTGGTACGAGTTCTTCCCGCGCTCCACCGGTGGCCGGCACGCCGACGGCACGCCCGTGCACGGCACGCTGCGCACCGCCGCGGCGGAGCTGGACCGGATCGCGGCCATGGGGTTCGACGTGGTGTATCTGCCGCCGGTCCATCCCATCGGCGGCACCCACCGCAAGGGCCGCAACAACGCGCTGACCGCCGCGCCGGACGATGTCGGCTGCCCCTGGGCGATCGGCTCCGCCGAGGGCGGCCACGACGCCGTCCACCCCGCGCTCGGCACGCTGGACGACTTCGACGCGTTTGTGGCGCGCGCCGCCGAGCTGGGCCTGGAGGTGGCGCTCGACCTGGCGCTTCAGTGCTCCCCTGACCACCCGTGGGTCAAGGAGCACCCGGAGTGGTTCACCACCCGGCCCGACGGCTCGATCGCCTACGCCGAGAATCCGCCCAAGAAGTACCAGGACATCTACCCGCTCGACTTCGACAACGACCCGGCCGGGCTGTTCGGGGAGGTCCTGCGGGTGGTGCGGCACTGGATCGACCACGGGGTGCGGATCTTCCGCGTCGACAACCCGCACACCAAGCCGCCGAACCTGTGGGCGTGGCTGATCGAGACGGTCAAGAAGGAGAACCCCGAGGTCCTCTTCCTCGCCGAGGCGTTCACCCGTCCCGCCCGGCTCTACGGCCTGGCCCGGCTCGGCTTCAGCCAGTCCTACACCTACTTCACCTGGCGCACCTCCAAGCAGGAGCTCACCGAGTTCGGCACCGAGCTCGTCGCGCACGCCGACGAGGCCCGCCCCAACCTGTTCGTCAACACGCCGGACATCCTCCACGCGTCGCTCCAGCACGGCGGGAAGGGCATGTTCGCGCTGCGGGCGGCGCTGGCCGCGACGCTCTCCCCGACGTGGGGCGTGTACGCGGGCTACGAGCTGTTCGAGCACCGGGCCGCCCGCGAGGGCAGCGAGGAGTACCTCGACTCCGAGAAGTACGAGCTGCGCCCCCGGGACTACGCCGCCGCGCTCGCCGCCGGCGAATCGCTCGAACCGTGGCTCACCATGCTCAACGCCATCCGCGCCCGGCGCCCGGCGCTGCGGCAGCTCCGCACGCTGCGGTTCCACGGGATCGACAACGACGCGCTGATCGCGTACTCGAAGCAGGATCCGGTGACCGGCGACACCGTGGTCGTCGTGGTCACCCTGGATCCGCACCACGCCCAGCAGGGCACGCTGCGGCTCGATCTGCCCGCGCTCGGCCACCCCTGGGACGCGTCGCTCACCGCGCGCGACGAGGTGACCGGGCAGACCTGGCAGTGGGGCGAGACCGCCTTCGTGCGGCTGGACCCGGCCCACGCGGTCTGCCACATCGTGCGGCTGGACCCGCCGCCCGTGCGGCCCGGCGGCGAAGCGTGAGCGCCCAGGACGCCGCGCCGGCCCGGGAGGACGTCGACCGGCTCCTCGGCGGCGCGCACAGCGACCCCCACGCCGTGCTCGGCGCGCACCCGCACCCCTCGGGCGGGACGGTCGTGCGGGCGTACCGGCCGGACGCGGAGGCCGTCGCGGTCCTGACGGGCGGTGCCCGGATCCCGATGTCCCGCGTGACGGGCGGGCTGTTCGCCGCCGTGGTGGACGGTCCGGCGGGCGACTACCGGCTCGAGGTGCGCCACCGCGAGGGCACCGTCGTGCTCGACGACCCCTACCGGTGGCTGCCCACGCTGGGCGAGCTGGATCTGCACCTGATCTCCGAAGGCCGGCACGAGCGGCTGTGGCACGTGCTCGGGGCCCACGTGCGCCACTACGACACCCCGTCGGGCCGGGTGACGGGCACGTCGTTCGCGGTGTGGGCGCCGACCGCTCGCGGCGTCCGGGTGTGCGGCGACTTCGACGGCTGGTCGGGCGAGGCGTACCCGATGCGGTCGCTGGGCCGCTCGGGCGTGTGGGAACTGTTCGTGCCGGGTGTCGGCGCGGGCACGGCGTACAAGTTCCGCCTCCTCGGCGCCGACGGCACCTGGCACGAGAAGGCCGATCCGCTGGCGTTCCGCGCCGAGACCCCGCCCGCGACGGCGTCCGTGGTCTTCACGTCCGCGTACCGCTGGAACGACGCCGGCTGGCTGGCCGCCCGCGCCGCGTCCGCACCGCACCGCGCACCGGTCAGCGTCTACGAGGTGCACCTCGGCTCCTGGCGCCAGGGCCTCGGCTACCGCGAGGCGGCGGCCGAACTCGCGGACCACGTCACGCGGATGGGCTTCACCCACGTCGAGCTGATGCCGCTGGCGGAGCATCCCTTCGGGGGCTCCTGGGGATACCAGGTGACCTCCTACTACGCGCCGACGTCCCGGTTCGGGACACCCGACGACCTGCGTCATCTGATCGACACCCTGCACGGCCACGGCATCGGCGTGATCCTGGACTGGGTCCCCGCGCACTTCCCGCGGGACGTCTGGGCGCTGGCCCGGTTCGACGGCACGCCGCTGTACGAGCACGCGGACCCGCGCCGGGGCGACCACCCCGACTGGGGCACTCACGTCTTCGACTACGGCAGGCCCGAGGTCCGCAACTTCCTCGTCGCCAACGCGCTGTACTGGTTCTCCGAGTTCCACGTCGACGGACTGCGGGTCGACGCCGTCGCGTCGATGCTGTACCTGGACTACTCCCGGCCCGACGGGGCCTGGCTGCCGAACGCGCACGGCGGCCGGGAGAACCTGGACGCCGTCGGCTTCCTCCAGGAGCTCAACGCGACCGTCCACCGCGAGCATCCCGGCGTCATGATGATCGCCGAGGAATCCACGTCGTGGCCGGGCGTCACACGGCCGACGGAACACGGCGGCCTCGGCTTCGGCCTCAAGTGGAACATGGGCTGGATGAACGACACGCTCCGCTACAGCGGACGCGACCCCGCACACCGGTCGTACCACCACGACGAGCTGACCTTCGCCCTGACCTACGCCTGGAGCGAGAACTTCATGCTCCCGCTCTCGCACGACGAGGTGGTGCACGGCAAGGGCTCGCTGTGGGACCGCATGCCGGGCGACCGGTGGCACAAGGCCGCGGGACTGCGGACGCTGCTGGCCTACACATGGGCCCACCCGGGCAAGCAACTTCTCTTCATGGGTGGCGAGTTCGGCCAGCCCGGCGAATGGTCGCACGAGCGGTCGCTCGACTGGGACCTGCTCGGCGATCCGGCACACGCGGGGATCGCGGCCCTGGTCGGCGACCTGAACCGGCACTACCGCGCGACTCCCGCCCTCCACGCGGCCGACCACAGCCCCGATGGGTTCTCCTGGATCGAGGCCGACGACCGCGCCGGCAACGTGTTCAGCTTTCTCCGCCTCGACCCGGCCGACCCCGGACAGCGGGTGCTGGCCTGCGTGGCGAACTTCGCGGGCACCGCGCACCAGGACTACCGGATCGGCCTGCCGGCCGCCGGTGCCTGGCGCGAAGTCCTCAACACCGACGCCGAACACTACGGCGGGTCCGGCACGGGCAACCTCGGCACGGTCACCGCGACCGACCGGCCCTGGCACGGCCGTCCCGCCTCGGCGGTCATCCGGGTACCGGCGCACGGCACGCTGTGGCTGGAGCCGGTGGCGGCCACGCCGCCGGGGAGCCGCCCGTGAGGCGGCGGCCACCGGGCTTCGTCCGGGCACCCGGGTCTTGACGGCCCCTGGGGCGCCGTACGAGCAGCGCATCACCGGGGCGTGAACGGCCGGGGCCGCGCCCGGCCGGGATCCGAGACTCCGGCTGCGAGCCCGCGGTGAGAGGTGAGGGCGGTGGCCCGGACCGGTGCCTTGCCTGGTCCGAGGGGGTAGTCGCCGGACCGGATCGCAACGAGCTCTAGTGTCTCCCCTGTGACGGAACTTCCCTCGTACCTCGCGGCGACAGTGGATGCCTACGACGCCATCGCCGTTCGCTACGCCGATCTCATCCGTGACTCGCTCGACCATCTGCCCCTGGATCGCGCGGTTCTCGCCGCGTTCGCCGAGTTCGCGCGAGCCGCTGATGCCGGGCCCGTCGCCGAACTGGGGTGTGGCCCCGGCTATGTGACGGCCCATCTGCGGGACTTGGGGCTGGACGTTTTCGGTGTCGACCTGTCGCCGGTGATGATCGGCCTGGCCCGCGAGGCTTACCCGGACCTGCGGTTCGAGGTCGGCTCGATGGATGCCCTGGACCTGGCCGACGGCGCTCTGGGCGGCATCGTGTCCTGGTACTCGGTCATCCATGCTCCGCCGGAGGACATACCGTCCTACTTCGCCGAGTTCCGCCGGGTCCTGGCCCCGGGCGGCGCCCTCCTGTGTGGCTTCTTCGAGTCCGGGGGCGGGCCGGTGGCCGCGTTCGACCACAAGGTGACGACGGCCTACCGATGGCCGATCGACGACCTCGCCGGGCTGGCCCGCGAGGCGGGATTCGCCGAGGCCGGCCGGATGCTGCGCGAGCCCCACGAGGACGAGCGGTTCCGCCGGGGGCATCTGCTGATGCGGGCGCGGTAGACACGCCGGGGCGCGCCTCGTCGCCCGGTGACAAGCCGGTGCGCGCGCGCCGCGAAGGCCGTGATGAATCCGGGGACACCGGGTGCGGGCCCATGGCCTTCCGGCGCACCGCTCCCGCACAGTGGAGGCCGTTGGCAGCGGTGTGCGCGCGGAGGGGTGGACATGGCCGCAGGGAACGGGATCAGCAGACGTTCGGTGGTGGCGGGAGCGTTATGCGCGCCGCTGCTGGCGGGAGCGGGGGCGGGGGCCGCGCGGGCGACGGCGCCTCGGGTGACGGCCCCGGGGGTGACGGCGACGCCGCTGCGGTCGGCGGACGGCACGCTGTGGATGGCCACCCCCTCGGGGATTTCCGGCGGGCGGGTGCTGGGCCTCGCCATCGACGAGGAGGACCACACCCGCAACTACTACGCGCTGTGGTCGGAGCGGGAGGGAATGGTACCGGCGGTCCCTCCGGTGGACGGCGTGCGCCCCACCGTGACGGAGATCAACTCCCGGGGGGCGATGGCGGGTCACCGGACGTCGGCGCCCGGCGCGGACGACGTCACGGCGATGGTGTGGGGTCCGGGCGGAACCCGGCCGAGGGAGGTGGGCGGCCCCGGCTCCACGGCCGGGACCGTGAACGAGGTGGGGCAGTTCACCGTTCAGCAAGTGGTCGAGAACGAGGACGGCACCACGGGCGCACGCCTGTACCTGTACACGGGGACACGCCGGCAGGCCATCGAGCCGCCCCTCCCGGCGCCGGACTACCAGCCGTTCGCGCTGGGGCTCAGCGACCTGGGACACGTCTTCGGCATGACGGCGCCGGAGTACGACCCGTGCGACACGGACGCGGAGTGCCCGCCGTACCGCGCTCCCACGGCCTTCTTCTGGCACCGGGGGCAGGCCACGGATGTCACTGGGATCGCCCCGGACGGCCGCGTCCCCCTCTTCCGGGCGATGAACGGCTGGGGAACGGTCATCGGCGAGTACACGGGGGGCTCCGGGAGGAACCAGGTCTTCGTCTTCCGGGACGGGCAGGCGAGCACGGTGTCCAGCGCCGGGGGCCTGGAGCTCGGGCTCACCGGACGCGACTGGCTGATCAACCGCTGGGGGGATTTCGTGGGGTACCGGCGGCCGGGGTGGAGCGACGGTGCGCAGCCGTTCCTGTGGTCCGGGGGCGAGATGTCGTTCCTCCCCGTCCCCGACGGGTACAGCGCGTCGGGGAGCGCCGTGAACAGCCGCCGGGACGTCGCAGGCTGGTGCCGGGACCGGGCGGGGGTCAAGCGCCCGGCGCTGTGGCGGAACGGGCGGCTGGTCGACCTGGGCCTCCCGGACGGCTTCGGCGCGGGCGAGGCCACCCATGTGACGGAGGACGGCCAGGTGTTCGGCTGGGTCGAGACCGAGCCGAATCATCGGTTCGGCTTCCACTGGCGCGTCGACGGCTGAGGCCCGCGGGCTGTCGCGGCGACCGCCCGCGGACCGGCGGGCCCGGGCGGGGCACGGCGCGCACGGACGACGGTACGTGACCGCCCGGCCACAGCAGGTGCGGTTTCGGTGGGGCCCGTCCGGGATACTCGCCGCAGCGGCGAGCCTCCGCGGGCTGGCCTGGGAGGTTCGATGCCCACCGCAGCCATCGAGGACTACGCGCTGATCGGCGATCTGCGGACAGCCGCCCTGGTCGGCAGGGACGGCTCGATCGACTGGCTGTGCCTGCCCGACTTCGACTCGGCGGCCTGCTTCGCGGCCCTGCTGCACGACGAACGCGCCGGACGCTGGCGGCTCGGCCCGCGGCGCGGAGGGCCGGCCACCCGCCGGCGTTACCGCGGCGACTCCCTGGTGCTGGAGAGCGAGTGGGACACGCCCGAGGGCGTGGTGCGCGTGGTGGACTGCATGCCGCCGGGCCGCGACGCGCCCGCCGTGGTCCGCATCGTGGAAGGCGTCTCCGGCAGGGTGCCGATGCGCACCGAGCTGTGCCTGCGCTTCGACTACGGGCACATCAGGCCGTGGGTGACCCGGGAGGACGGGGACCTGCGCGCGGTGGCGGGCCCCGACGCGGTATGGCTGCACACCCCGGTCGGCACGCACGTGCGGCCCGACACGACGACCTGGGCGGACTTCACCGTCGAGGCCGGGCAGCGCGTCCCGCTCGTGCTGACCCACCAGCGCTCGCACCTGCCGGCGCCCGAGCCCGCCGAGGGGCTGAAGGCGGTGGCCGACACCGAGCGCTTCTGGACGTCCTGGATGACGGCGTGCGACTACGACGGGGAGTGGGTGGCCGAGGTGCGGCGCGCCCTGGTGGTGCTCAAGGCGCTCACCTACGCGCCGACCGGCGGCATCGTCGCCGCCGCCACCACCTCGCTCCCCGAGCGCCTGGGCGGTTCGCGGAACTGGGACTACCGGTACTGCTGGCTGCGCGACGCGACGTTCACCCTGCAGGCGCTGCTGGACACCGGCTTCGTGGCCGAGGCGTGGGCCTGGCGCGAGTGGCTGCTGCGCGCGGTCGCCGGCGACCCGGCCGAGCTGCGGATCATGTACGACCTCGACGGCTCGCGGCGGGTGCCCGAGCAGACCCTGGACTGGCTCGACGGCCACCACGGCTCGGCACCGGTGCTGATCGGCAACGCCGCCGCCGATCAGCACCAGCTCGACACGTGGGGCGAGGTGCTGGAGAGCCTGCACCTGGCCAGGGAGACCGGGCTGGCCCCGTCCGAGTCGGCCTGGAACCTCCAGCGCGCGCTGCTGGAGCACCTGGAGGGCCACTGGGACCAGCCCGACAACAGCCTGTGGGAGGTGCGGGGCGACCGCCGGCACTTCGTGCACTCGAAGGTGATGGCCTGGACCGGGTTCGACCGGGGGGTGCGGGCGGTGCGCGATCTGGGCCTGCCCGGGGACGCCCGCCGGTGGGCGGCGCTGCGCGACCAGGTGCACGCCGAGGTGTGCGAGCGGGGGTACGACAGCGAGCGGAACACCTTCACCCAGTTCTACGGCTCGCGGGGGGTGGACGCCGCGCTGCTGCTCCTGCCGCGCACGGGCTTCCTGCCCTGGAGCGACCCGCGGATGCGCGGCACGGTGGACGCGGTGCGGCGCGAACTGGGCGAGAACGGGCTCGTGCGGCGCTACGCCAACGAGGCGGACGGCAACGTCGACGGCCTGCCGGGCGACGAGGGCGCCTTCCTCGCGTGCAGCTTCTGGCTGGCCGACGCCCTGCACGGGACCGGCCGCACCCGTGAGGCGCGGGAGCTGTTCGAACGACTGCTGTCGCTGCGCAACGACGTCGGCCTGCTGAGCGAGGAGTTCGACGTGCGGGCGGGGCGGCAGCTCGGCAACACCCCCCAGGCGTTCAGCGCCGTCGGCCTGGTCAACACCGCCCGTTACCTCTCCGGCAGCCCCATCGCCACCCTCGCCGACGGGAAGTGAGCGTCCGGCAGCTGTGCGGGCATGAGGGCACGCACATCGCGCACGCCAGGACCGTCGCGGTGCCCCTTCACCCGCGGCGGCGCGACCGGCGTCATCGCGTGGACGTCCCGCCCCGGCGCCGAACCGGCGAAGTCCGGTGCCGCGGTCCGGGGCGCGACGGATCCGCCCGGAGCCGCCCTGCGACCCGCACCGGCTGGCGGGCACCCGCCCGGTACGAGGTGCGGGAGTGGCCGCGGACGATCCGGCCTCGGTCCGCGTCGGCCGGTTCCCGGCCCATCCGCCGCGGGCGTGACGCGCGCTCGCGGAGCCGGTCTCGATCGCGCGGTGACTGATGCCCGGCGGCTGCCGTCCGGACACCGGCGACCCCGCGCGCACGCCGCGCATTGGACGGCGCGAGGCCCACGCCGGGTGACCGTGATCGCCCCTTGCCCCGCGGGCAGGGCCCTGTATATCGTCATGAAAATCATTCCCATCATCACATCCGGCGAAGGGCTTCATCAGTCCTGCCCGGATCCGTCACGGCCGCCGCCCGGTGATCCGTGCACACCGAGCGCGAAGGAAGCCGCCGTTGTCCGTCAGCAGACCGACCGCCCGCCGGTTCCCGCGGGTGCTGACCGGTGTCCTGGGGGTCGCGATCCTGGGCACGTTCCTCGTCTCCGGCGCGACCGGCCCGGCGGAGGTGCCGTTCACCGACGTGGCGCGCATCGTCGCCGGGCATCTGATACCCGACGCGCCCTGGATGCGCGACGGGTCGGTCACCCGGCTCCAGGACCAGGCCGTCTGGCAGTTCCGGCTGCCCCGGACGCTGCTGGCCGGGCTGGCCGGGGCCGGGCTCGCGCTGGCCGGGGCGCTGATGCAGGCGGTGGTGCGCAACCCGCTGGCCGAGCCGTACGTCCTGGGCGTCTCCGCGGGCGCCGGCGTCGGGGCCGTCGCCGTGATCACCCTCGGCTCCGCCGCCGTGGCCGGACTGGCGCTCAGCAGCGCCGCGTTCGCCGGCGCGCTGGCCGCGACCGCCGCGGTCTACCTGCTGGCCCGGCAGCAGGGCCTGCTGGCGCCGACCCGCATGATCCTGTCCGGTGTGGCGCTCGGCTCCCTGCTCAGCGCCGTGACCAGCTACCTGACGCTGACGACCGAGGCGCAGAACGTCTTCAGCGTGCTGTTCTTCCTGCTGGGCAGCGTCTCCGCGGCCACCATGGGCCAACTGGCCGTCCCCGCCGTCGCGCTGACCGCGGTCACCCTCTACGCCCTGGCCAACACCCGGGCGCTGAACGCCCTGTTGATCGGCGACGAGAGCGCCACCGCGCTGGGTGTGAACGTCAGCCGCCTGCGGACCCGGCTGATGGTCGCCGCCTCCCTGCTGACCGGTGCCATCGTCTCGGTGAGCGGCGGCATCGGCTTCGTCGGGCTGGTCGTCCCGCACACGGCCCGCATCCTGGTCGGCGCGGACCACCGCCGGATGCTGCCGGTCGCGATCCTGGGCGGGGCGCTGTTCCTGATGGCCGCCGACCTGCTGGCCCGGACGGTCGCGGCCCCCACCGAGATCCCGCTGGGCATCGTCACCGCCGTCGCGGGCGCCCCGTTCTTCCTCTGGCTGATCCGTCAGGGTCGTGCCGCCCGGGCGGGGATGCTGCGGTGATCGTCGAATTCTCGGACGTCGGCATCGCGATCGGCGGCAGCGGGATCGTGCACGGCGCGACGTTCCGCGTCGAACCCGGGCAGGTCGCCGGGCTGATCGGCCCCAACGGCAGCGGCAAGTCCACGCTGCTGCGCAGCCTGTACCGGGTCGCCCGGCCGCACACCGGGACCGTCCGGGTCGGCGGGGAGGACGTGTGGCGGCTGCCGCCCAGGACCGTGGCCCGGCGGATCGCCGTCATGACGCAGGAGACCACCGCCGACTTCGATCTCGGGGTGCTGGACGTCGTGCTGCTCGGCCGCCTGCCGCACCAGCGCGGCTTCGGCGGCGACTCCCCGCACGACCTGGCGCTGGCCGAACGCGCCCTCGCCCGGGTCGGCGCCACCGCGCTCGCCGAACGTCCCTTCGCCGCGCTGTCCGGCGGCGAGAAGCAGCGCGTGCTGCTCGCCCGGGCGCTGGTCCAGGAGAGCCAGGTGCTGGTGCTGGACGAGCCGACGAACCATCTGGACATCGCGTTCCAGCTCGAACTGATGCGCATCGTCGGCGACCTGGGGCTGACCACGCTCGCCGCGCTGCACGACCTGAACCTGGCGGCGGCCCACTGCGACATCGTCGCCGTCCTGCGGGCCGGGCGCGTCGTCGCCCACGGCCCGCCGGCGCGGGTGCTGACACCCGCGCTGATCCGCGAGGTGTTCGGCGTCCGGGCCCACCGGCTCACCCACCCCGGGACCGGCAGGCCGCTGATCGCCTTCTCCTCGCCCCCGCCTCCGGAACCCTCCGGAACTCCCGGACCACCGCACGACCGCACCACCAAGGAGCACGCGCCATGACCCACTCCCCCCGCCCCCGGCCGCGCACGGCCACCGGCGTCCTTCTCGCGCTCGGCCTCGCCGGCGCCCTGACGGCCTGCGGATCGGGAGTGACCGAGCCGGCCGACGACCAGCGGGAGGACGACGGCCGGGCCGCGACCACGGTCCGCAACTGCGGCCGGGAGATCACCGTCTCCGGCACCCCGGAGGCGGTCGTCGGACTTCACCCCGCCCAGACCGAACTGCTGCTCCGCCTGGGCCTGGGCGAGCGGATCGCCGGGCAGGCGCAGACCGACGCCGCGCCGCTGCCGGAGGACCTGCGGGCGGCGGCCGAGTCGATCCCCGTGCTCAGCGACGAGGCCCCGCCGACCCGGGAGGTCCTGCTGGGCGCCGCACCGGACTTCGTCTTCGCGCCCACCGCCTACGAGTTCACCGCCGAACAGGGCTTCGCCAGCCTGGCGCAGCTGGACGACGCGGGCGTCGACGCCTACATCGCCACCGGCGGCTGCGCCGACCGCCGCATGACGGGCACCGTCGACGACCTCTTCACCGACCTGGAGAACCTCGGCCGTGTCTTCGGCGCCGAGGACGCCGCCGCACGCCTGGCCGACGAGGCCCGCGCCACGCTGGACGACACCGCGCGACGGCTCGAAGGCCGGGAACCGCTGACGGTCGCCCAGGTCTACGTGGAGGGCGACACGCTCTCCGCGATCGGCGCCGGCATCGAGTACGACATCGTCCGGCTCGCGGGCGGCGACAACGTGTTCGCTCCCGAGGACCCGGCGTTCGCCGACTTCTTTGCCGCGCAGATCAACCCCGAGGTGCTGGCCGAACGGGACCCGCAGGCGCTGGTGTTCACCGTCAACAGCCCCGAACACGAGCAGGCCACCCGCGACTTCCTGACCACCACGTTCCCGGACCTGGACGCGGTGCGGAACGACCGGCTGATCGCGGTGTCCGGCCCGGACGTCTTCCCCGGCACGCTGGGCAACGTCGACGCGGTCGCCGCGATAGCGCGCGGTCTGTATCCCGAAGCGTTCTGATCCCCGGTGCTGCACGGCCGACTGCTCCGGCTCGCCGGCGCGGTGACCCTGCCCGTCCTGGCCGGCGCCCTGATGTCGCTGGGCGTCGCCGCGGCCTCCGTGGGGCACGCCGTCGCGGTGGCGCACGCGCTGGGGCACCTCTTCTCCGGCGCCGGGGACGCCGCGGTGACCGCGCTGGTGTGGGCGGCGGCGTTCCTGGTGCTGCGCGCCGCCCTGCTCGGGCTGGCGGAGCCGCTGCGGGTGCGGTGCGGCATCGCCGTCCGGGTCCGGCTGCGGGACCGGCTGGTCGCCCGGCTCGGGGAGCTGGGCCCGGCGTACGCGGCCGGGTCCCGGGCCGGGCGCGTCCAGGCGACGCTGGTCTCCGGGGTGGAGGGGCTGGACGCCTACTACTCCCGTTACCTGCCGCAGCTCCTGGTCGTGCTGATCGTGCCGCCCGCCGTCGTGGCCTGGCTGTGCACCCTCTCGGTGCCCGCCGCCGCGGTGCTCGCCGGCGCGGTCGCCGTCGCCGTGATCGTGCCCCGGTTCTGGGACGCGACGCTGCTGCGGCGCGGCCGGGACCGCTGGGCGGGCCTGACCCGGCTCAGCGCCGACTATCTGGAGGCCACCCAGGCGATCCCGACCCTGCGCGTGCTCGGCGCGGGGGAACGCGTCGGCGGCCGACTGGCCCGGCAGGGGCGGCGGCTGTACCGGGCGACCATGGCGCAGCTCCGCACCTCGCTGGTGGAGGGCGGGCTGAGCGCGCTGGCGGTCCACGCGGGGACGGCGGCCACGCTCGTCGTGGTCAGCCGGTCCGCGCTGACCGGCACGGCCCCGCCGGCGCACGCCTTCCTCTTCCTGCTCGGCGCCCGCGAATGCTTCCGGCCGCTCGCGGACCTGTCCTCGGCGTGGCACGCCGGCTACCTCGGCCTGACCGCCGTGGACGGCATCGACGAACTGCTCACGGCCGCGCCCCGGGTCCGCGACACGGGCACCCGCCCCCTCCCGACGGGGGGTGCGCGGCCGGAAGGCCCGGAGATCCGGTTCGACCGCGTCACCTACGCCCACCCCGGCGCGCCCGGTGCGGCGCGGCCGGCGCTGGACTGCCTCACCCTGCGCTGCCCCCCGGGCGGCCTGCTGGGCATCGTCGGGCCCTCCGGCGCGGGCAAGAGCACCCTGGCCCGGCTCCTGCAACGCCTCGACGACCCCGACGACGGCCGGGTGCTGCTCGCCGGCCACCCGCTGCCCGGCTACTCCCTGGCCGCGCTGCGCGCCGCGGTCGCCGTCGTGCACCAGGACCCCTATCTCTTCCACGCCAGCGTCGCCGACAACCTCCGTCTCGCTCGGCCCGACGCCACCGACGAGGAGCTGCGGCACGCGGCCCGCCTCGCGCAGGCCCACGCGTTCATCACCGCGCTCCCCCGGGGCTACGACACCGTGCTCGGTGAACGCGGCAGCTCGCTCTCCGGCGGCCAGCGCCAACGCCTCGCCCTGGCCCGGGCGTTCGTCACCACGGCGCCGGTCCTCGTGCTGGACGAGGCCACCTCCCACCTCGACGCGCCGACCGAACGGGCGATCACCCGGGCGCTCACCACGGAGCTGGCCGACCGCACCCGTGTCGTCATCGCGCACCGGCTCGGCGCCGTCCGCGACGCCGACGTGATCGCGGTGATCGCCGACGGGCGGGTGGCGGAGACCGGCAGCCACGACCAGCTCATGGCCCGCCCGTCCGGCCTCTACCGCGCCCTGGTGCGGCGCCAGGAAGCCGCGTGACGGCCCTGCGGCGGCTGCTGCCGCATCTCGCCCGGCACCGCGCCGTGTTCCTGTGGACCCTGGCCGCCAACCTCGCGGTGCAGCTCGGGGTGCTGGCGCTCGGGCTGCTCGGCGCCCTGACGCTCTCCCTCGCGCTGCGCGGCGAGGCGTCCGCCGTGGGACCGCTGTCGGCCGCGCTGGTGCTGACCGCCGTGCTCTGCGCGCTGGCCACCTGGCGCGAGTCGTACGTCGCGCACGATCTGGCCTACCGGATCCTGGCCGACCTGCGGGCCCGCGTGTTCGCCGCGCTGCGCCAATCGCTGCCCGCCCGCCGGGACCCGCGGCGCAGCGGCGACCTCGGCGCGGTGGCGCTGTCGGACGTCGAGACGCTGGAGTGGCTCTTCGCGCACACGGCCGCCCAACTCCTGGTCTCCGGCGTGCTGCTGGCCGTCACCACGGCGTTGTCGCTGCTGCTCGCCCCGTGGCTGATCCTGGCCTGGCTGCCGTGCCTGCTGCTGATCGCCGCGCTCCCCTGGCTGTTCGGCCCGGCGGCGGCCCGCCGCGGCGCGGCGCTCACCGCGGCCAACGCCGCGCTGCACGCCGACATCGTCGACACCGTGCAGGGCATGCGGGAGCTCGCGGGCGCCGGCGGGGACGCCCTGGAACGGCGGCGCGCGGCCCTGGCCGGCGCGACCCGCGCACTGACCCGCGCCCAGGCGCGCACCGCCCGGCTGAGCGGCGCGGAGGCGGCGCTGTCGGACCTGGCCGTCGCCGCCGCCGGCACGACGGCGCTGGCTCTCGTCGCCGGACGGACGGCCGGTCTCGACCCCACGCTGGCGCCGGTGGCGTTCACGCTGGCCACCGTGGCGCTCGGACCCATCGGCCAGATCTCCGCGCTGCTGCGGAACGCCGGAACGCTGCGCGCCGCCGCCGCACGCGTCGCCGAGGTGCTCACCACCCCACCCGCCGTGCCCGAGCCCGCGCGCTCCCCCGGCCCGGCGCGCGGGGCGCTCGTCTTCGACGGGGTCGCCTTCCGCTACGCCCCGTCCGGGCCGGCGGTGCTGGAACGGGTCAGCTTCACCGTGCGGCCGGGCGAGACGGTCGTCCTGACCGGGCCGTCCGGGAGCGGCAAGTCCACCTGCGTGAGCCTGGCCCTGCGCCTGTGGGACCCCGACGACGGCACCGTCAGCATCGGCGGCGTGGACCTGCGCGACCTGAGCGACGCCGACCTGCGAGCGAGCATCACCGCCGTGCCGCAGCGGATCGACCTGCTCACCGGCACCATCGCCGACAACGTGCGGCTGGCGCGGCCCGACGCCCCGCCGGAGCGCGTCCGCGAGGCCGCCGCCGCGGCCGGGCTGCTCGACCCGGCGTGCGGCCTGCCGCAGGGGCTCGGCACCCCGGTCGGCGAAGGCGGGAACGGGCTCTCCGGCGGCCAGCGGGCCCGGGTCGCCCTGGCCCGCGCCCTGCTCACCGACGCCCCGGTCCTCATCCTCGACGAGGCCCTGGCGCACCTCGACGCGCACGCCGAGGCCGCCGTGCGCGCGGCGCTGCGCCACCGGGCCGACGGGCGGGCGACGCTGGTGGTGGCCCACCGCACCGCCACCATCCGGGCGGCGGACCGGGTGCTGGTGCTCCGGGACGGCACGATCGAGGAGGCCCGGCCGGGGGTCACTGACCGCGCGGCTGGGTGAAGCGCAGCATGTTGCCGGAGGGGTCGCGGAAGGCGCAGTCCCGGACGCCGTAAGGCTGGTCGGTCGGCTCCTGCAGCACCTCGCCGCCGGCCGCGCTGATGCGCTCGAAGGTGGCGTCGCAGTCGTCGGTGGCGAAGATGACGCCGCGCAGGAGGCCCTTGGCCAGCAGCTCCGCCATGGCCTGCCGGTCGGCGGGTGAGGCGTTCGGGTCCGCGAGGGGCGGTTCGAGGACGATGTTCACATCGGGCTGCGACGGCGCGCCGACGGTCACCCAGCGCATGCCCTCGAACCCGACGTCGTTGCGTACTTCCAGGCCGAGGATGTCCCGGTAGAAGGCGAGAGCCTTGTCGTGGTCGTCGACGGCGATGAAGCACTGGGAAAGGGTGATGTCCATGTGCTTCACGCTACGGGCGGGGCCGGGGTTTCGCTTCTCCGTTCCTGACCGGTCGCGTGTGGATCTTGGCGACGCAGGCCGGGATGGCGGCGCCCTCGTCATGGGAGCGGGCCCGGTACGCGCTCGGGCTCTCGCCGACCAGCTCGGTGAACCGTGAGCTGAACGACCCCAGCGAGGTGCAGCCGACCGCGAAGCAGACCTCCGTCACCGACAGGTCGCCGCGCCGCAGCAGCGCCTTGGCCCGCTCGATGCGGCGCGTCATCAGGTAGCTGTACGGCGTCTCCCCGAAGGCGGCGCGGAAGCTGCGGGAGAAATGGCCCGGCGACATCAGCGCGGCGCGCGCCAGCGCCGGAACGTCGAGCGGCTCGGCGTACGCGCGGTCCATCAGGTCACGGGCCCGCCGCAGCCGGACCAGGTCCTCCAGCTTCACCCGACCACCATCCCACACCGCCCCGCGCGGCCGGGACGTTCCCCGTGGCGGGAGCGGAGCCGATCACCGTGCGGGGGCCCGCTGTTCGGACGGGCCGGCCGGTTAGCATGGGCTGATGAGCGAGTCACCCGTTCCCTCGGCGCTGCAGGCTTTCGCGCGGGTCGGGCAGCGGCTGCCGAGTCGGCACGGCCTGAGCCGGGAGGAGGTGGAGGCTTCCCAGCGCGCCCGTCTCCTGGTCGCGTTCCTGGAGACCACGGCGGAGAAGGGGTACGCCTCCGTGACGATCGGTGACATCGTGGAGCGCGCCAGCACGTCCCGGGAGGCGTTCTACCGCCAGTTCCCCACCAAGCAGGCGTGCTTCCTCGCCGCGTTCCGGGAGGGCGCCACGGCCGGGCTCAGCCAGGTGGCCGGTCCGCTTCAGGAAGTGCCGTACACGGACTGGCGGACCGGGGTGCGGGTGTCGCTGCGGGCCTACCTGACGTTGCTGGCGGCCCACCCCAAGGCGGCCTGGACGTTCATGATCGAGGCCCTGGCCGCCGGTCCCGAGGTCGCCGCGCTGTACACGAGGCGGTCGACGCGCATCGCCGAGCTGTACCGGCTGACGTACAACCACGTGGTGCGCGGTGCCGACCCGAGCCGGCCGGAACTGCCGGACGACGCCTTCGACATCCTCGTCGGCGGCATGGCGGAGCGCATCCGCCACTGCCTCCACACCCGGGGTGCCGAGGCGATCCCCGAGCTGGAGCCGGCGTTCCTGGCCACGATCTTCGCGCTGTTCGGCGAGAAGCCCGAGCGGCGGCCAGGCGACACCTGAGCGTGCCGGGGGCGGCGGCGCGTTCGGCCGAGTCCGCCGGGTCAGCCGAGCACGAACGGGATCCTCGCGGCCAGTTCGCCCAGCGCGGCCCTCTCGGCGTCCGTGGGAGCGCGCCGTCCCGTGCCGACCAGCAGCGCGTCCCGGTCGGAGAACGACGCCGGAAACGGCGCCCCGGCGATCTTCTCCAGCGACGCGCGGGCGGCGGCGAGCGTCTCGGCGGGCGGCCCGGCGGCCGAGGGCAGGTGCGCGATCAGGTCGAGGTGGTGCACCGTCCACTCCATGACGTACGCGGACAGGTAGTCGCCGGCCGTCAGCACGTCGTCGCGGGTGCTGACGCGGACGCCCGGGTCGGCCAGTTCGGCGGCGCGCCCGGCGGCGGAGCCGACGTCGTCGAAGTGGAACGCGAGCCACCGCGGCTCGCCGTACGCGGCGGCCAGCCGGGGAATCAGCGCGTCGAGCGGGTCCTCGCCGGTCGGGGGCTCCACCAGGCGCCAGTAGGTGACCGCGTCCACGGTCGGTTCGGCTTCGGTGGGCGTGACCAGCGTGATCAGGACGTCCTGGGCGTCGATGACCAGGTGGCACACGAGGTCCCGCACGAGCCAGCCGGCGCACCCGGAGGGCCGTTCCCAGTCCTGGTCGGAGAGGGCGCCGACCGCCGTGCGCAGCGCCGTCCAGGAGCGCGAGAAGAGATCCACTCCGGCACGCTAGCCCCTCACCGGAACGGCGGACAAACGCTGTGGGGCGGCCGGCCGGTTCGCCCGGCCCGCCTCAGGCGGTGGAGCCCAGGTAGGGCTCGGACTCGCCCAGGCCCTCGTCGCTGGTGCGGGTCCCGGCGCGCACCCTGTCCTTCTGCTTCTTGCGGAGCTCCGGGTGGGCCTCCGAGGGCCTGTCGTAGCCGTAGCGCTGCCGGGCCTCGGCGGGGGTGAGCGTCTCCGGGGTCCGCGGCGGGAGGCGCAGCAGCATCGGGCCCGCGATCGGCACCGTGCGCGGCGAGAGCACGGCGAGCAGGATCAGCTCCAGCCGCCGGCTCAGATGGACGACGCGGAATCCCACGCGCATCACGGGCACGAGCAGCGCGTCCACCAGGCGGGACTGGCGCAGCCCGGCCATCTCGCGCATCCACCGGGGCATGGTGGCGATGGTCGCCTTGTCGATCACGGCGGAGACGATCTCGGCCACGAACCCCATCGGCCACCGCATGTCGGGCAGCATGACCTTGCTGTCCAGCAGGTGATTCATGGCGTGGCGGGCCATCTCGGAGCCCACCAACCGCGGACGCGTCGCCTCGAAGTACTGCCGGATGCCCGCACGGGTCCGGGGCACGTCGGCCGGGTCGCAGGTCTGCAACTCGGCCGCGACCGCGCACTCCTCCCAGTAGCGGGCCTCCTCCTCGGGCGGCAGCCTGCCCGGCCCGTACTTCTCGTACGCGTACAGGATCGAGTGCCAGGCGGTGAGGAGGATCCACAACTGGGAGTGGGGGTCGTTGGCGTCGTACTCCTTGCCGCTGAGCGGTTCGGTGCCGACGGCTTTGGAGTGCACCTTCACCAGCACGTCGGCGGCCTTGGCGGTGGTGCGGGTGTCGCCGAACGCCACCAGGGCGAAGTAGGTCAGGGTGCGGCCGTAGCGGGTGCGGGGCCGCCGGAACATGTCGTAGGTGGCGGTGACGGCGGTGACCAGGGCCGGGTCGAGTTCCTCGATGACCACGGCACGCTGGAAGCCGACGGTCAGGGAGGTGGGGTAGCTCCACACCTTCCAGGTGACCGAGTCGGGTCCGAAGAACCCGTAGTCCTCGGCGGGCTGGATGTCCTTCCGGCGGGGGAGGGCGAACTTTTCGGTCATGGACTGCGCTCCTAGGTGTGCGGGGCGGAGGACGCCAGCGCGCCGGTGGGTGCGGGGACGGCCACCGGCGTGGGCGGGAGCGGACCGGGGCGGCACGGCCTCGACGAGGGACGGGAACGGGTGCGCGTGCCCACTCCGTCCCACGGCCGGACTTTCAAGAACTCGGCGGTTCTCCAAAAACGCTAGGCTTCCCCTCCGGGCGCGTCAACGGTCGTCCCACGGGCCGGTCGTTTCCTGACCGCACGTGACAGCCCGGGCCGAGCGGCTTGTCACCTCCCGCACGCCCCTTCCGGCCCCGCCGCGCCGCCGGTCAGTGCGGCGAAGCGGCCCCTCGGACCTCCGCCCCCGTTGAGCCGCCCCGGCGGCCCCGGCCGGGAGCGTGAGACATTGAACCGTGAACAGCCGGGAGAGGGAGAGAACGGTGAGCGGCGCGACGACCGGTGTGCGACGGGGTGGTGCGGTGCGGCGGACCATGCGGGGGCGTGACCCGGAGGAGGAACATCGCGCCGCGACACCGCTGGAGCTGCTGTTCGACCTGACCTTCGTGGTCGCGGTCGCCCAGGCCGCCGCCGAGTTGCACCACACGCTGGCGGAGGGGCACGTCGGCACGGCTCTGGCCGGGTACGCCTCGGTGTTCTTCGCGGTGTGGTGGGCCTGGATGAACTTCACCTGGTTCGCGTCCGCCTACGACACCGACGACGTGCCCTACCGGTTGCTGACCCTGGTTCAGATGGCCGGGGTGCTGGTCCTGGCCGCGGGCGTGCACGACGCCTTCGTGGACGGTGACTTCACCGCCGTGGTGGTCGGCTACGTGATCATGCGGGTGGCGATGGTCTCCCAGTGGCTGCGGGCCGCCGCGGAACACCCGGGGGGCCGGGCCGCGGCCCTGCGGTACGCCGCCGGGATCGCCGTGGTGCAGGCGGGCTGGATCGCGCGGCTGTGGACGGACGGCGCGTGGGCGTGGGTCACGTTCCTGGTGCTGGTGGCCGCGGAGCTGGCGGTGCCGGCCTGGGCGGAGTACCGCGGCCGGGCCACCGGCTGGCACCCCGGCCACATCGCCGAACGGTACGGGCTGTTCACCATCATCGTGCTGGGCGAAGTCATCCTCGCCGCGCTCGCGGCGGTCCGGTCCGCCGTGACCGACCGGGGCCTGTCCGGAGAGCTGCTGATGATCGTCGTGGGCGGGCTGCTGCTGGTCTTCGGCCTGTGGTGGATCTACTTCACCGGCCAGGACGTCGCCCTGCCCGGCCTGCGTACCGCGCTGGGCTGGGGATACGGCCACTACCTGGTGTTCGCCGCGCTGGCCGCCATCGGCGCCGGGCTGGGGGTGGCCCTGGACGCCACCGAGCACCACGCCCACCTGAGCGACCGGGGCGCCGGGCTGGCGGTGGCCGTGCCGGTGGCGATCGTCCTGGCCGCCCTGGAGGTCCTGCACCGCCTGACCGGCACCGGCGCCGTCGGACACCCGCTGCTGGTGGTCGTCGGCACGTCGGCCGTTCTGGCGCTGGGCCTGGCCGCGCCGGCCCTCGGGGTGGGCGGCGCGGTGCTGGGCATGGGCCTGGCCGTCGCCGCCACCCTGGCCGCCCAGCTGATCACCGTCCACCGCCGCACCGCCGGTCGAGCGGTGACCTGACCGGCGGGAACCGACGCCCCCGACGCCGCCCGCGAAGGAAACGCGTCGGCGGGAGACTTACGGGGCGCGGCGGATGGTGAAGCCGTCCGCCGGCGTGCCGGAGAAGAGGTCGGGGAGCCGGCCGTCGATCACGTACGTGCCGTACGGGGTGACGGCCGCCGTGGTGGGGAGGGGGTCGGGCCAGGGGGCGTGCTGTGCCACGGCCGTGGCGGTGGCCCGGCCGGGGAACGCGCCAGCCACGGCCACGGCGCCCAGCGCGGCGACCGCCGCGCGGCGCGCGACCGCGCGGCGGTCTCCGTCTCGACCGGGTGCGGTCATCGGATCCTCCCCACGTCGGCCTGCCCCGCGTTCCCTTGCTGAACGTCCGGACCGCCGCCCGGGGTGCCCGCGTCGGCGGGACGGCCGACCGGTGGGGTGGCGCACGCGGCCTCCTACCATGGGGACCTCGAACGCTGCGGGAAGGAACTCGGCTGTGCGGCCACTGGGGAGCGTGGGGCGGAGTGCGCGGCCCGCGGGCGCCGCGCCTCTCGGCGGGTGCGCGGTGACGCTCCCGTGACGCGGGACGCGTCGTCCCCCGGGGCAGCACCGGCCCCGGCCGTGTCGGTCGGCCCCCGTCGCGGTGTGCCGTGGGTCGCGGCGCGGGCCGCGACGTCACCCTGGGGCCGTCTGGTGCTGCTCGCGCTGTTCCTGGCCGTCGCCGCCTGTGCGGTGGTGGTGATCGGGCCGGACCGTCTGCTCCGCCCGCGCACCGGCGGGTGGTCCTGGCCGCTCTTCGTGGCGGTCTACGCGCTGGGCACGCTGGCGTTCGTGCCGAAGCCCGCGCTCAGCGCCGCCGCCGGTGCGCTGTTCGGCGTCGGCCACGGGGTGCTCCTGGCCGCCGCGGGCACCACGCTGGGCGCCCTGCTCGGCTTCGCCCTCGGACGCCTCCTCGGGCGCGACGCGCTGCGGCCGGTGCTGCGCTCCGGAATGCCGGCCGCCCTGGAACAGCGGCTGTCGGACCGCGCCTTCACCAGCGTTCTGATGCTGCGGCTGCTGCCGGTCATGCCGTTCGCCGTCGTCAATCTGGGGGCGGCCTTCTCGCGGGCGCGGTGGCTGCCGTTCGCCGTCGCGACCCTGCTGGGCACCCTTCCGGGCAACGCGGTCTCGGTGCTGACCGGCGCGTCGGCCGCCACGCCGTCCTCCGCCTGGCTCTGGGCGCCCGCCGCCGCCTGGGGTGCGCTGCTGGGAGCGTGGGTCCTGCGGCGCGTGGTCCTCCGTCGTACGGGACGGGCCCGCGCCGGTGGAGCGCCGGACGAGCACCGAACGGCTCCCGCCGTCCGGTGAACGCCCGGCCGTCGTCCCGGGATGGGCGGAGCCCGTCCGGGCCTCGCGGTCACGACGGAGGGTGCGCCCCCGGAGGAGACGCGGGTGCCGCGCCGCGCGCCTCCCGCTCCACCGGCCCAGATTCGACATGCGTCTATGTTGACAGGCGTCGATACGGGTGCCAAGGTGCGTTGTATCGATGGATGTCGATCCACCGGACGCAGAGCGAAAGAGCGAAGGAGTCACCCATGTCCGAGCCCACCGGCCTGCCCGTCGCCGTCATCGGTGCGGGTCCCGTCGGCCTGGCCGCAGCCGCCCACCTCACCGGGCGCGGCATCACCCCGCTGGTGCTGGAGGCCGGCCCCGTGGCCGGCGCCGCCGTGCGGGAGTGGGGACACGTCCGCCTGTTCTCCACCTGGGGCGAACTGGTCGACCCCGCCGCCGAGAAGCTGCTGGCCCCCACCGGCTGGACCCGCCCCGGGCCCGGCGGTTACCCGACCGGCGCCGAGTGGGCCGAGCGCTACCTCCAGCCGCTGGCCGACGCGCTCGGGGACCGGGTGCGGTACGGCGCCCGCGTCACCGGCGTGGCCCGCGCCGGGCGCGACCGCGTGGTCGACTCCGGTCGCGCCGAGCAGCCCTTCACCGTCCACCTGGCGACCGGCGAGCGCGTCACCGTCCGGGCCGTGATCGACGCCTCCGGCACCTGGGCCACGCCCAACCCCCTGGGCGCGGACGGCTGTCCGGCCACCGGAGAGGCCGCGGCGGCCGACCGCCTGGCCTACCGCGTCCCCGACCTCGACGACCCGGCCGTCCGGGCCCGGTACGCCGGGAAGCGCACCGCCGTCGTCGGCGCCGGTGCCTCCGCCTTCACCGCGCTCGCGGCCCTGGCCAGCCTCGCCCGCGACGAGCCCGGCACGCACGCCGTGTGGGTGCTCCGCCGGGGCATCGGCGAGGGCACGTTCGGCGGCGGCGAGGCCGACCAGCTCCCCGCCCGGGGCGCCCTGGGCCTGCGGGCCAAGGCGGCGGTCGAGGCGGGCCACGCCTCCTCGGTCAGCGGCTTCCGCACCGCCGCCGTCGAGCGCGACGGCGACCGGCTGGTCCTGGTGGCCGAGGACGGCCGCCGCACCGAGCCGGTCGACCAGGTGATCGTGCTGACCGGCCTCCGCCCCGACCTGTCGTTCCTCTCCGAGGTCCGGCTCGGCCTGGACGAACGGCTCTCCGCCCCCGTCGCGCTGGCGCCGCTGATCGACCCCAACGTCCACTCCTGCGGCACCGTGTACCCCCACGGCGTCAAGGAGCTGGCCCACCCCGAGGCGGGCGTCTTCCTCGCCGGAATGAAGTCCTACGGCCGCGCCCCGACGTTCCTCGCGCTGACCGGTTACGAGCAGGTGCGCTCCATCGCCGCCGCCCTCGACGGCGACCACGAGGCCGCCGCCCGCGTGGAGCTGACCCTGCCCGAGACCGGAGTCTGCGGCGGCGCGGGCCTGTTCGACGAGACCGGCGCCGAGAGCGCGGGCGGCTGCTGCGCCCCGGCCCCCGCCCTGGTCCAGCTCGGCACCCGGCCCGGGCCCCCGGACCCGGACCCGGCGGTGAGGTGAGCGCTCGGGGGCGGGTACCGGCGGGACCCGCCGCCTCGGCGACGCCCTCCCACGGGTGGTCCGCGCCCACGAAGGGGCGTGCGCCCACGCCCTCGCGCCGTTCCGGGGTGTCGCGTGCTCCGGTCGCTCCCCGTGCGCCCGTCTCGCCGCGGCGGCAGCGGGGCATGACCCGCACACGTCACCACCCTGGCGACGACGAGGAGGAACACGCACCCATGAGAGAGAGACATCGGCCCGCGCGCGGAACCCGGGTGTCACGGACCGGCCCGCGCGGGCGCCTGATATCCGTGGCGGGATCCCTGCTCTGCCTGCTCGCCCTCCCCCTGACGGCCGCCGCCCCCACGGCGCGGGCCGCCGACGCCCCGGCCCCCGCTCAGGCGCTGTTGTGCCGGGGCACGGTGACCGTTTCCTACGATCCCCCGCTGACCTCCGTCCCGAAGCCGACGCGGGTGTCCGGCAGGGAGGACTTCGTCTGCCTCAGCGGCGGCGTCACCGGAGGCTTCGCGGCCGACAGCTACGGGACCACGGCGGGCTGCACCTCTCTGCGGCTGTTCACCGTGTCGACCACGACGTACTTCTGGGACACCGGGCAGACGAGCCACGTCACCTACACCACCACCGCGATCGAGCGACTCGTCAACGGCACCGTGCTGGTCACCGAGCAGGGCACCGTGACCGGCGGGCTGCACCAGGGGCGCACGGCCGTCTACCAGATGGTCCTGCCCCAGCCCGACCTCCTGGCCTGCCTGGGCGACGGCGTGAGCCACCTGAGCGGAACCGAGGTGCTGACCTTCGTCTGAGCGTCGGCCGTCCGCCCCTGCGCCGTCCACGCCCGGCGCCCGTTCCCCCGCACGACCCGCGCGGGGGAACCGCCGGTGTACCGGGCACGGCCTCAGTTCGTCGAGGGCCGCGACGTCGGCGACCTCGGCGGCGCGGATCAGCGGGTCCTGGCGGGCGGAGCGGCAGGGCCGGCGAAGTGGACCCGTTTCTCCGGGTCGCGAGGGCCCCCCGCGTGCCCGTCGTCAAAGTCACGTCAAGGGGGCGGGACGGAATCCGGGCCGGGGAGTAGGGTGGGCGAGGTTGTACGGAAGGCACCTCGTTCGGTGAGGCGTCTGCACGGACACAGGCCACTGATCCCACCCGTCGAGAGACGCTCCGGATCAGGACAGGTCTCCCCGGCCCAAGGGGTGACCCCAAGTGGCTTCCCGGCTCGCCGGCCGGGATCACGCCGTGCAGTGCCAAAGCTCTGACGAGTTGGGGTGAACCAGCCGTTCCCGGCTCCCCGGGACTGGTCCCCCTGCCGCGTCGATGACGACACCGACCGTCGTCGGTGTCACCGGCCGGAAGGAGGCGAGTGATGGACGGCAGTAGTCCGGGCCATGAGCGGCTCTGTTCCGCCGTGCCCGTCACCCGCCCCGCCGCCGCTGCCGGTACCGCTGGTCCCGCGCCCGCCGGCCGGTAACCGCCCCCCTTTACCCCCC